>CANKTP010000123.1 GCA_947486375.1 Candidatus Hydrogenedentota bacterium
GGGCGGACACATAGGTCCGCCCCTACGGGTAGACGAGGATGTGGATTATCTGGGTGTCTTCGGGGGCGGTCATGTCGATTCCCTCGAACTCGACCGGCGATCCGGTGTCGAGGGGCGCGATGAGGCTGACGACGTAGGCGCCGCGTTCCATCGCGCCGGCGGCGCTCAATTCGCGGGCGAAACCGCCACTCGCGTCCGGGCGCGCGAGTATGCGGTCGATGAACCGCGGGACGAACAGTTTGCGCTCGACCGGTTCGCCGCGTTCGTTGGTGTCCATTTGGATCGTCGCACCGAACCCCGCCGAATTGAAGTTTGTGCTGGCCTGCGATTTCGGTCCGAGTTCTACCGCGACGTCTTCGCCGGGGTCAATCGCCAATGTGCGCGACACGGGCAGCCACATCGAACCTGCCCCATAGACCCCCTCGACTTGCACGGTCTGTGTCCATTGATTCCGGATTTTTAACTTCGGCGCATCCGTGCCGGGGGTGACCGTGGCCTCGATGCCGGGCGCACCATCGACGGTCTGGCTCGTCATGTACACGCGCTCGGTCCAAAGGGGGATACGCTGCATCATCTGCCCGGAGGCCTGGTCGAAAGTTTGCACGTCGCGGTCCCACGACCCCTTCACGGACCGGAAAAAGTCCCCGCCCGATGACGCCACGCGATATTCGCCGGTCGAGGGCACGAACACATTGGTCAAGCCGGTGCGAATCGCCATCCGGTCGTCCGGAAGGATGAGCGTGCGCTGGACGTAATGCATTTCCCAATCGCCGCCGATCCACCAACTCGCGCCGAAGTAGGTCAGCACGGTGAAGGCCAGCACGATCAGGGGAAACGTGATCCACGTCATGCGGGGCCGCCGAAGTTTTCGCACTAGAAAATAGTCTCCCGGTCCGGCCGCGAGAATGTAGAGGACCACGAGGACCAACACCAGCCCGAGCCGCATGCCGGAGTCGGGCCGGGCGCTCAGTGACTGGACGATCCCCTCGATGATTCCATTCGATGCGTATTGATCTTCCTCCTCGATCGCATCCCACGCGATCGCGTCGAGCACGTCCTTCCAAAACGTCTCGTGGTCCTTCCATTCGATGAAGGCCGCATCGTTCGGCGCGAAGGTCAACGCGGTTACCGTACCGAGGCCGACGTGGCGGCGCACCGCGAGGGGACGTTCCGCCGTGCCGAGGAGGACCGATGCGCCCTCCGCGACCGTTCCCACGGCGTGGACGATTTCCAGGGTGATCGGCGCGGCAACTTCCTGGACGGATGATTGCGGCATGAAGGGAAGCATGGCGCCAAGTTCGGCCTGCATGATTCCGTCGGTGCGCTTCGAGGCGTCCACGATTAGCATGCCGCCGCGAAGCGTCCACTCGCGCAACGCGATAATTTGCGCGGCGCCAAGGGAAGTCTCGGGCGGTGGTGTGATGATTATCGCGTCGAACATTTCGAGTCCCTCGTGCCTCGATGGAATGAGCGCGGGCTGGAGGAAGAACGACTTGTAATATGCATGGCCACGGTTGGGCGTTTCTTCGGGCGGCAGGCCAAGCTGGCCCGTACCGATGACGGCGAGCATGGGTACGCCGCGAGGTTGGGTAGTCACCTTCTCGGCGTGTTTCGCGATTCCGCGGCCACTCTTCCCCGTGTACCTGACCTCGACCTTGTCATCGGAACCGCCGGCCTGCACGTAAAGCGTGATTCGTTTGCGCGCCCCGGCGGCGAGTTCCAAGTCTTGAATGGCGGCGGGGCGGGCCCATCTTCCCGCGTAGCCCAAGAACTCCGCGCCGATGGTCCCGTCCAAGTCGCGATCGGAGAGGTTCTCGACCGAGACGGTGATCGGCGTCATCGCGCCCTCGCGGATGTTGCCCCCGGCGCCCGCCTCGATCACGATGGTTATGGGGTCCGCGGCGAAGGCACACATCGGGGCAAGCCATAGGGCGATAAACCGCGACCAATTCATTCCTGCGCGCCTCCCGTGTCTGGGCGCATCGTATAGGTCCGAGCGCGGGGTACGCAAGAGGGCGGACACATAGGCCCGAGCGCGGGGTACGCAAGAGGGCGGACACATAGGCCCGAGCGCGGGGTACGCAAGAGGGCGGACACATAGGTCCGCCCCTACGGGGTTTCGCGCAATTGTAGGGGCGCACCTACGTGTGCGCCCGGTCCACGCCGATGGACAAAGGGCGGGACACTGTGGCAGCATCGTGATCCGGTCGTCGCGCCTGCGGGCCGCATACAACCATCGTCTTTTCCGGAGAATTCCCTCATGTCCGTCTTGTCGTCCTTGCGCGTCCTTGATTTTTCGACGTTGTTGCCCGGTCCCTTTGCGTCGATGCACCTGGCCGACATGGGGGCCGACGTGTTGCGGGTCGAGGCGCCGGGACGTCCCGACATGGTCCGCATGCGGCCGCCTTTCGACGGCGGCGTTTCGGCGGGACATGCGTATCTAAATCGCTCGAAGCGCTCGATCGCGCTCGACATGAAGAAGCCGAACGCGGCCGATGTGGTGCGCCGGCTGATTCATACCTACGACATCGTGCTGGAACAGTTCCGGCCGGGGGTGATGGATCGGTTGGGGATTGGTTACGAGGCGTTGTCGAGCGAGAACCCCGGGGTCATCTATTGCGCGTTGACGGGGTATGGCCAGAACGGGCCGATGCGCGACCGCGCGGGCCACGACAACAATTACCTTTCGCTGGCGGGGGTGATGAGCGTGAGCGGTCGCCGGGGCCAGGGGCCTTCGCCGCAGGGCGTGCAGATCGCGGACATCGGGGGCGGATCGCTATGCGCGATCGCGGGGATACTCGCGGCGGTCATCCATCGGAACCACACGGGCGAGGGGCAGTTCGTCGATGTGTCGATGTTCGACGGGGCCTTGTCGTGGAATTGCCAGGCCAGCCCGGCGTATCTCGTCGGCGGGATCGTGCCCGGCTTCGAGACCCAGGGCCTGAACGGCGGGACGCATTATGACTATTACCGCACGAAGGACGGCCGGTACCTCTCGGTCGGAAGCCTCGAGCCGAAGTTCTGGATGGAGTTTTGCGAGGTCATCGGGCATCCGGAGATCATTCCGCGCCTCGCCGAACCGGGCCCGGAGATGGACTCGGTGAAGGTGATCATCCGGGCGGCGATCGAGAAGCAGGACTTCGCGGAGTGGAGGGCGCTTTTTGCGAAGGCGGATTGTTGTGTCGAGCCGGTGCTGAACATCGACGAGGCGGTGGCGCATCCGCAGACGGCGGCGCGGTCGATGGTGGTGGATGTGCCGAAGCCGGACGGGACCATGCAGAAACAGATCGGATCGCCGTTCAAATTCTCGAAGGCGCAGCCGAGGTTCAAGCACATCGGCGCGAAACTGGGCGAACACACGGCGCAGGTGCTCAAGGAGGCGGGCTTCGCGGAATCGGAGATTACCGGGTTGCGCGAGCAGGGTGTGTTTGGCGATGTGTTGGACAAGGCCTGAAGCCGTGTGCTCGCCGAGCTTCCCGCCGATGTGCAAAGTACAACTTTGCGGGCAAGTGCGTTCCCAAGTACAACTTGGGAACGAGAAACGACCATCCCCGAATTACGCTGGCGCATTTTGCCTATTCGGGGTATAATCGATGCGTAAGAGAGGTGCCCAATGTCCGAAGCCAACATAGTGGAACACGACTACCGCGCCGAGGTGCTCAATGCGCTGACCCATGCCGTGGGCGCCGCCCTCAGCGTCGCGGCCCTGTGCTATATGGTGATCTACGCGAGCAGCCTCGGCGATACCTACCGCGTTGTCAGCGTCTCCGTGTTCGGCGCGAGTCTCGTCGCGCTGTATTCCGCCTCGACCGTCTATCACGCGGTGCAGGGACCGTTCTGGAAGCATGTCTTCCACGTGATCGATCATGCGTCGATCTACGTCCTCATCGCGGGCACCTATACCCCCTTCACCCTGGTGAGCATCCGGGGCGGATGGGGCTGGTCGCTCTTCGGCGTCGTTTGGGGCCTTGCGCTCGCGGGCATTATCTTCAAGATATTCTTCGTCGGGCGGATGCAGTTTCTCTCGCTCGCCGTCTACCTCGGCATGGGCTGGCTCGCGATCATCGCCGCCGGCCCCATCATGAATGCCGTGCCTTTCGCAGGCATCGTGTGGGTCGTCGTGGGCGGCCTCGCCTACACCTCGGGCGTCGTCTTCTACGTCTGGCATTCCCTCCCCCATCACCACGCCATCTGGCACCTCTTCACCATGGCCGGCTCGTTCAGCCACTTCGTCGCCATCTATTGGTACGTCCTACCGGTCTAATCGTCCGTCTCCGGCGACTCAGGCCGCCCCTCGCGTCGCCGGGGGAGGGAACCTTCCGGCCCCGTTTCCGTGTTATTATGAGGGAGCATCGAAACGTATCTGGGCAGTATCGGGAGTCGCACCATGAATGACCACATGTTTGATCGCAGGGAATTGTTCAAGAAGGCCGCCGTGACCGGCGTGGGCATGGGTGCCCTCGCATCGGGTAGCGCGCTGGCGCAGGCCGCTCCGGATGCGGAGTCGGCCCCAGTGCCCCGGAAAAAGCTGGGCTCGACGGGCGAGGACATCCCGATTCTCCTGCTGGGCGGCGGCGAAGGCTATGACATGACCTACGACAAGGTCCTCCATCGCGCGCTCAAGGACGGGGTCAACTACATCGACACGGCGCTTTCGTACGCCAACGGGAAGTCGCACGAATCCGTGGGCGTGTTCGTCGAGCAGGTCGCGGACCGCAAAAAGCTGTGGATCACCTCGAAGGTCTGGAAGACGACCAACACCGTCCAGCCGGAAGCCTACTCGGCCCCGCTCCCCAAGATTCTCGCGTCATTGAAGACGGACTACCTCGACATGTTCTTCATGCACGGCATCCAGAACCCGCGCGTGCTCGATCCGGAATTTCTCAAGATGGCCGACGACTTGAAGAAATCGGGGACCATTCGCTACTTCGGGTTCTCGTGCCACGACGGCACCGTCGTGGAATTGCTGAACAAGGCCGCGAGTATCGGGTCGGACGCCATCAACGCAATCATGTTCCGCTACAGCTTCGCGCAGTACGGGAACACGGAATTGAACAAGGCGATGGACGCCTGCAAGAAGGCAGGCATCGGCCTCATCGCGATGAAGACCCAGGACTCCGTGCCCGCAGACCAGGAAAACGTCGTCGGGTTCGAGTCGAAGAATTTCACCCTGCCCCAGGCCAAGCTCAAGGCCGTCTGGGCGGACGAGCGGATCGACGCCGCCGTCTCGCACATCAACACGACGGACAAGCTTAGGGACAACGTGGCCGCCGCGAAGTCCCCGGTGCAACTTTCGATGAATGAATTCATGCAACTTAACCGGCTCGCGGCGCTGACCTCGAGCTACCGATGCAAGGGGTGCAGCCAAATCTGCGAGTCGCGCATCGATGGCGACCTCAAGGTCGCGGACACGCTACGCTACTTGATGTACCACGAAAGTTACGGCCGCCACGGCGAGGCCCGCGAGAAATTCGCCCGCCTCACGCCGACGCAGCGGGACTTTTCCGGCATCGACTTGTCCGCCGCGACGGCGGCGTGTCCCCAGGGAATCGATATCGCGGCGCGGTTGCGCAAGGCGCACGAGGCGTTGGCGTAGCTCGTAATGATCCGATCGTTTGACATCTCAATGTTTTAGCCCAACATCCCCCTTGATCCCCCTTCCAAGGGGGACTTTTCCGCGTGGTTTGACCAGGAGAACAGGCATGAATATCTTCGTACCGTCGCCCCACTCGCGCCGCACGTTTCTCAACGGGCTTGCCCTTGGCGCGGCGGCCCTGGCGGTTCCGGGCGCGTTCGCCGAGGAACTCCTGCGCACGCCGCGCCAGACCGAGGGGCCCTTCTATCCCGACCATCTTCCGCTCGACACGGACAACGATCTCATCGTCATCAACAACGGGCTCGATGCGGCCGTCGGCGACATCACCTATCTCAGCGGGCGCATCCTCGATGCCCGGGGCGGACCGTTGCGCAATGCGCTCGTCGAAATCTGGCAAGTGGACAAGAATGGCGTTTACATTCACACGGGCGATTCGAACCGCGCCAAGCGCGACTCGAATTTCCAGGGCTTCGGGCGCTTCCTGACCGGCCCCACCGGCGAGTACGGGTTTCGCACGATCAAGCCTGTCGCCTATGCCGCCGGCCCCACGATGCAACGCACCGCGCACATCCACTTCGCCGTACATGCCAAGGGCCAGGAAAAATTCGTCACGCAGTGCTACATCAAGGGCGAGCCCTTGAACGAGCAAGACAGTGTCCTCAGGGGCATCAAGGACCCCAAGGCCCGCGAGTCGGTCATTGTCGATTTCGCGCCCGTGCCCGGCTCGACCATCGGCGAATTGGCCGCTCGATTCGACATCGTCCTTGGCTTCACGCCGGAAGACACGCACACGGACTGACCCGGCGACGGCGCTCCTCGGGGACTGGCTCTGCTTTTCGCCCGGCGGTTTGGGTGAAAAACGGTGCCTGTCCCTGCACCCGGAGATTGGTTCTTCAACCCACCCCATGCATTACGACGGACCCTTCACCGACGCCCTTCTGGACCTCGAAACCAACGGTCTCCTGCGATCGCTGCGCACGTTGCCCGCCTCGGGCGGGGTGATTACGTGGCAGGGCCGGCGCATCCTCAACTTCTCCTCGAACGACTACCTCGACCTGGCCAATCATCCCGCGCTGAAAGCCGGGGCGGTCGCGGCCATCGAGAAATACGGTTGCGGCTCGACGGCGTCGCGGCTCATGGCGGGCCATCTCGAATTGCACGAGCGGCTCGAAGCGCGGCTCGCGGCCTTCACCGGGATGGAATCGGCCTTGGTGTTCCCGACGGGATACCAGACGAACGTGGGGGTGATTACCGCGTTGGCCGGCCCGGGCGACGCCGTGTTTTCCGACGCGCTGAACCATGCGAGCATCGTGGACGGATGCCGGTTGTCTCGCGCGGCGATTCATGTCCATAGGCATAACGACATGGCGCAGCTCGAAGAGTTGCTATCGTCCGCCGGATCGGCGGCACGGCGCATCGTGGTCTCGGATTCGATCTTCAGCATGGACGGCGATGCCGCGCCCCTGCGCGAGTTGGAACGGCTGGCGCGCAAGTTCGACGCGCTGCTCGTGCTCGACGAGGCCCATGCGATCGGAATCCACGGCGATGGGGCGGGCTTGGCGCGCGCCCTCGGGGTCCGCCCCGATGTCATCGTCGGCACGTTGAGCAAGGCCTTGGGCGGCGAAGGCGGATTCGCCGCCGGCTCGGCCCGATTCCGCTCGCTATTGATCAATGGCGCGCGCAGTTTCATCTTCTCGACTGGCCTCGCGCCGGCCTGCGCGGGCAGCGCCCTCGCGGCAATCGACACGATTGCCGAAGCCCCCGGGCTTGGGACGGAACTGCTGCGGCGCGCGGCCTTCTTCCGCGGGAAGCTACGCGAGAACGGCATCGATACGCCGGACGATCCCTCGCCCATCGTGCCCGTCATCTTGTGCGAGAACCGGGCCGCGATGGCTTGCTCGGCGGCGTTGCTTGATGAGGGAATCCTGGTGGCGGCGGTCCGGCCGCCATCGGTCCCCGAGGGCACGGCGCGCCTGCGATTTTCGCTGACGCTCGCGCACGGGATGGACGATCTCGAATGGGCCGCGGGCAAAGCCGGGGCCGCGCTGGTTTCCTCAGGAAAGTAAACACCGGGTCGATTATCGCGGTCTATGGGGCCTATGGGACGTATAGGACGTATATGTCCCATAGGTCCCGTAAGTCCCATTCATCGCGCCCGCGCTGGCGCGCTTTGTGCTACGATCCCCGCCCAACCCTTGGAGCATGAAATGCCTTCGCCGAATGCCGCCGCTGTTTTGTTCGACATGGACGAGACGCTACTCGATAACCGGGTCAACTGGCACGATATCTGCCGGGAGACCTTCGCGGCATTTTCCGATCGGCTTCCCGGGGTCGAGGAGGGCGCCTTCCTGCGGTTGCTGGCGCAGAAGGCGAACGACCTCTGGAACATGATGTTTGACGGGGCGATCGGGGGCAATGTGGGCCGTCCTTACGCATTTATCAACGCGTTGCGCGCCCTCGATGCCGACGACACGCTGGGGCACGCGATGCTCGAGGATTTCGAGACGCGGATGACGATTTCCACCGCCCCCGCGGAACACGCCTACGCCGTCCTTGGCGCGTTGCGCGGCGCGGGCCTGAGGGTGGGCATCGTCACGAATGGGTATGTCGGCATGCAGACGCGCAAGGTCGAGCATCACGCCTTCCAAGACCACGTCGACTTCGTCCTCGTGTCCGAGGCCGTGGGCATCCATAAGCCGGGACGCGGAATCTTCGACGAGGCCCTTCGCCGCGCCGACACGCACGCCGGTGAAGCCTTCTTCGTCGGCGACAACCTGCGGGCGGACATCGCCGGGGCCGTGGGCGCGGGCATACGCTCGATCCTGATCGACCCGACGGGCAAAGCCCGCAAGACCCTCGCCGGCGATCCCTCCCTGCCGCGTCCCACGCACGTCATCGAGGGACTGGCCGAGGTGCTGCCGATCGTGGGGCTGCACGGCGGTCCCGCATGGGCCCCCACCGCATCCTGACGGAGGCCGGCGAAACGGTCGAACCCGGCGCGGGGAGAATGCAATTGGCCCAAAATACCGATACAATCTTTCCTTCGTTCGGCCGTCACCCCAAGGAATGAACCGCAATGCCCATTGAAGGCGTGCTTACCCTCCTGCTTGTCGCCGGTCTCATCGGCATCATGATGTTTTCCCGCGCGGGGACGGACGTCGTCCTGATGGGGGGACTGACGCTGCTGTTGATCGTCCCCATACCCAAGGCCGACGGGTGGGTCATGGGGATACTCACGATCAAGGACGCCTTCAGCGGGTTCAGCAATCCCGGGATGCTCACGGTCGCCGTATTGTTTGTCGTGGTGGCGGGCCTCCAGGAAACCGGCGGCGTGGATTGGATTGCCCAGCGCTTACTCGGGCGTCCGAAAAGCGTCCTTGGGGCGCAGCTGCGGATGATGTTGCCGGTGGCGGGCATCAGCGCGTTCATGAACAACACCCCCGTCGTCGCCATGTTCATTCCCGTGGTCAACGATTGGGCCCGGAAGTTCAATATCAGCCCGTCGAAGCTGATGATTCCGCTTAGCTTCGCCACGGTCTTGGGCGGCATGTGCACGCTTATCGGCACCAGCACGAACATTATCGTGAACGGTCTCATCGTCTCGGAGACCGATCTCCCCGGGTTGCATCTCTTCGACATTACGTCGGTTGGACTCCCGGCGGCGGCCGCAGGCCTTATCTACCTCACCGTCGTGGGCCGCTGGCTGCTTCCCGATCGCAAGTCGGTCCACGGCATCCTCGAGAATCCCCGCGAATACACGATCGAGTTCATGGTCGAGGAGAAGAGCCCGCTCATCGGTAAGTCCATCGAGCAGGCGGGCCTGCGCCATCTGACGGGGGCATACCTGATCGAGATCGACCGGAACGGGGACATCCTCGTCGCGGTCGGTCCGGAGCAACGGCTCGAGGCCAACGACCGGCTCGTGTTCGCCGGCGTCGTCGACTCGGTCAAGGACCTCCAGAAGATTCGCGGATTGAAGCCCGCCACCGATCAAGTATTCAAGCTCGACGCCCCGCGGCATTACCGTTGCCTCATCGAGGCCGTCGTTTCCGACGTGTGCCCGATGGTCGGAAAGTCCATCCGCGAGGGCCGGTTCCGCACGCAATACAACGCGGCCATCATCGCCGTCGCGCGCAACGGCGAGCGCATCAAGTCGAAAATCGGCGACATCGTCCTGCGCCCGGGGGACATGCTGCTGCTCGAGGCGCTTCCGTCCTTCGTCGAGTATCACCGCAACTCGAAGGATTTCTTCCTCGTCAGCGCCGTCGAGGATTCGGTGCCTCGCCGCCATGACCGCGCGCCCGTCGCCATCGCCATCCTCGCCGTCATGATCGTCGTGGCCAGTTTCGAGTGGCTGAACATGCTCATCGCGGGCATGCTGGCGGCCGGCATGATGATCCTCGCGCGCACCTGCACCGTCAGCGCCGCCCGGCGAAGCATCGATTGGTCGGTCCTCGTGGCCATCGCCGCCTCGTTGGGAATTGGCCGCGCGATCGAGGTGAGCGGGGCCGCCGATTACATCTCGAACGCCGGGATGGACGCCGTCGGCGGGCGCCCTTGGGCCGCCCTCGCCGTCATCTACGTCCTGACGGTCATCCTGACCGAGGTCGTCACGAACAACGCCGCCGCCGCCCTGATGTTTCCCTTCGCGGTTTCCGGCGCGCAGGCCCTCGGGGTGGATCCCATGCCGATGATTATCGCGGTGATGATGGGGGCCTCGGCCGGTTTCGCCACCCCGCTCGGATACCAGACGCACCTGATGGTCTACGGCCCGGGGGGCTACGTCTTCTCCGACTACGTCAAGATCGGCGTGCCGCTGGACATTTTCGTCGGTATCGTGACGATCCTCGTCATCCCGTGGGCATGGCCGTTCTGACAGGTGTCCCCGCCATGGGCCGGACGCCTGGGCAACCGGGCGAACGGTGGAATTGCCGGTTTATTTTTGCACCACAGAGACACGGAGCTCACGGCGCGGCATGTCCGCAACCAAAAGATCAACCACGGATAACGCGGATGGCACGGATACAAAAAAGCAAGGATTGAACCGCAAAGAACGCATAGAGCGCAGAGAAAGAAACCGTCGGCCGCATGAAAATCCGCGAATGAACACAATATTTTGACGGGTAGTAGTACAGAGAGTTGATTCCGTTTGCCTGACAATGACCATGGGATTTGTCGCTGTTCATCGGCCCAATTTTATTTTCTCTCCGTGTCCTCTGTGCCTCCGTGGTGAAGTTGTTCTCCTCATTCCCAAGTACAACTTTTGGAACGAGAAAGGGTTCGAGGGCGAGGCATCGGCGAAGGTCGGGCAGTCTGGCCGGTGTGGACGCAAGCGTCCACAAGCAGAGCGGAGGCAAGCCACCGCACTCCAAACAGACCGCGTCCGATTTGGAGTGCGAAGGCTTGCCTTCGCCCTCGCGCGAGCGGCTTGCCGCCGCGCGGCCGGACCGTCGGATTGCACGAACACCCGCGTGATGGTTTTTCCCTCGTTCCCACGGTTGTACTTTGGAAGAAGAAAAATCCCGCCCGTCAAACCGCCCGCGACTCCGCTACCGCTGCGTCGCTCACTACGAACTTGTTGCCTTGATTCGTCGGGGTCGATGGCAACATCGCGACACGCACGCGGCGACTTCCGCCTACTCCTTCGCGCCAGACACGCCGAACCCCGAATCCCACCGTGCGCGAGACTTCACGCCAGACGCAAGTTCGTAGTGAAGCACGAAGCGAATGCGGAGTGCTGGGTTCTTCGACTGCGTCGATGCGCAAGACAGCGGAGGGGACAGCCAACCCCGCGACGCCCAAACCGCCGGGCGCCGCGGCGAGGCAGTCCCCGTGGTTTATCGCGTGGCGTTCCACACGATGTCGCCAGGCGGTACCCCTTGCCATGACCCAACCCAGACTTCGCCCTTGTCGTCGTCGAGGTCGAGGCCGACGGAGTACAGGAGGAACCCCTCGCCCTTTCGTTCATAGCGCAGGGGCTGGCCGTCGAACACGTCGACCGGGACGGCGTCTTCGAATTCGGGGACCAACGCGGCCAGGGAGTCTGGGTATGCGCCGTGCGCCCGCTTGTACAAGACGAGGCCGAGGGCGGTGTCGGTCATGTCGAGCCGGGTATCGTCCGCTGCCAAGAAATTGTAGAAATAGAAGGTGCTGGAAATGTTTAATAAAGTCACCGGGGTGAGGAGCCCAAGCGCATGCATTGGAGATTGAAGCGCTTCGAGATTCTCATCAATCAGCCTGAGCGAAGGCATGGCCTCATGGGAAGGCAGAGAATATGCACTTCGAATCTTTGCAAAGGTGCGCAGGCAGGTCAGCTCATCATGTCTTCTCGCGAATCGAAGCGGCAACGAGGCGTAGAGGCGCACCCCAGCATAGAAATACCAAGGTTGATCGGATCCCGGGTCCATCCATGGCTCAAACACCTGGGTCGAGAGTACACCGCGGTCAGACTGGCGGAATGCCTGATAAACGAGATACCGCTCCATGTCATGGGCGGCGAGCAATGCATCATGTTTGGAGGCACCGCGCAGTTTCGCCCGGAACTCGGCAATTTGATCGGGCGACGGAGCGCCTGAGTCTAACCAGCGGTCGATCTGATAGACCGAACTGGCTCTGAGGCTGACGGCAAATTTCGCGTCTATCATGCAGCTTGAGAGTGCGGAGTTGTCGGGGCCTACACCTCGTCGTCCTGTGATGCCTTGAGCTTACAGGACTCGATGGCGAGATTCACCCATTCTTGGGTGA
>CANKTP010000124.1 GCA_947486375.1 Candidatus Hydrogenedentota bacterium
GGCCTCGGCGATCGAGGCGCTGGGCATGAGCCTGCCGAACAGCTCGGCCCAGGCGGCCATCTCGATCGAGAAAGGCCGCGATTGCCGGGATGCGGGCGCCGCCGTGATGAAACTGATCGAGCGGGGCATCCGTCCGCGCGACATCATGACCAAGAAGGCCTTTGAAAACGCCATTACCGTCGTCAACGCGCTCGGCGGCTCGACCAACGCGGTGCTGCACCTCATCGCGATGGCGCAGACGTCGGGCGTAAAACTGACCATCGATGACTTCACGCGCGTGGGCAAACGGGTCCCCGTGTTGGCCGATCTGAAACCCAGCGGCACCTACATGATGCAGCGGCTCATCGAGATCGGCGGTGTCGTGCCCCTGATGAAGATGCTGCTCGACAAGGGGCTCCTGCACGGCGACTGCCTGACGGTCTCGGGCAAGACGATGGAAGAAAACCTCAAGCCCTTCAAGGGATACCCGGCGGGACAGACGATCGTGCGGGGTTTCGACAACCCGATCAAGGCCGAGGGCAACCTCGTGATCCTCTACGGAAACCTCGCGCCGGGCGGGGCCGTGGCGAAGATTTCGGGGAAGGAAGGCATGACGTTTACGGGCAAGGCTAAGGTCTTCGGATCGGAAGAGACCGCGCTCAAGGCCATCCTCGATGGGTCGATCAAGAAGGGCGACGTGATCGTCATTCGCTACGAAGGCCCCAAGGGCGGCCCGGGGATGCGCGAGATGCTCGCGCCGACCTCGGCCGTGATGGGCAAGGGCCTGGGCGCGGACGTCGCGCTGATTACCGACGGGCGGTTCTCGGGCGGCAGCCACGGATTCGTCGTGGGCCACATCACGCCCGAGGCCCAAACGGGCGGGCCGCTGGCGATCGTGACGAACGGCGACCGTATCACCATCGACGCGAAAACGCGCACGCTGACCCTTGGGATTCCGCAACGCGAAATCGACGCCCGGCTCAAGGCGTGGCGTGCGCCGAAGCCCCGCTACACCAAGGGCGTCCTCGCGAAATACGCCAGCCACGTAAGCTCCGCCTCTGAGGGCGCGGTGACAGACGACAATCTCGCGTTTTAACGGGAGAGAGGGGAAAGGGCTCGCGTGTTCAATATCGAATACAAGAAATATGGACCAATCGTGGTCGCCATCGTTTACTCAAATCAGGTGGTCGACTCGACGCTGGTGCAGGATTTTGGGGACGAAATCGTCAAATTTTTCGAGGACCGTCCACACAGCCACCTTCTGTTAAATTTCTCGAAGGTCGACTTCATGTCCAGCGCGATGCTGACCGAACTCCTGCGCATCAACGACACCGTGCGCAGGCAGCGCGGATCGATGCGCATTTGCGGCCTGCGCAAGCAAATGCGCGAGATTTTCACGATCACGAAGCTGGACAATATGTTTCACATCGAGGACGACTGTAAGGCGTGCTTGAAAACTTTTCATGGCGAAGTGACGAACGCGAAGTAGCGTCGTGTTCGCGGTCGACGATACAGCCGGGCCCGATGCCCGAGACCAAGGAGCGAGACAATGCCAAAATATCTGATTGAACGCGAAATCCCCGGCGCGGGGAGTATGACCACCGAACAGTTGACCGGCATTTCGCAGAAATCCTGCGGCGTGTTGCGCGACATGGGCCCGCAGATTCAATGGGTCCAAAGTTACGTCGCGGGCGACAAGGTGTACTGCGTCTACATCGCCCCGAACGAAGAAGCCGTTCGCGAGCACGCCAAGCGCGGCGATTTCCCCGCAAACAAGGTGACGCAAATCGCCCGGATCATCGACCCGACAACCGCCGAGGGATAACGAGCTCTCCTTGCGGCGCGTCGTTGCGCGAGGCTTCCGAAGTTAATACTGGCAAGTCTCGCTGTGGACTTCGTAGGCCGTGACCGCCTTGTAGTCTTCAAGATTCGGGTGACAAATCGCGCAGTAGGTCTCCTTTTCCAGGCGCTTCAGCGTGCGGTGTTTGCGCGAGGATTGCCCGTGAACATCGTGGCACGTCACGCACGTCATCGTTTCGTCCCCATTGACGACGACGTCTCGGGCGTTGATGTAGATGTGGGCGTCGCCGGGGTTGAGTTTCGCGATCGATTCGTCCGAGAAGTCCACCTTGAAGTCGCGAAACAAATTGTCTCCCGGCGCGAATTGATACGCATACGGCAGGCCCGACTTGGCTGACTTGCCGCCCCGCAAATGGCATTGCGCGCAGATGGACATCTGCACGGGCGGTCCCGCCGTATTCTTCTTGGAAAATAGCGCCAGCGCCGTGTCGGCCGTGTGCCCCTCGGGCACGACTCCATGACACGCGAAACAATCGATCGCCGGCGTCGAGAACCCCTTGTATTCCATGTCTACGCCGGTCGCGTGGCATCCGGCGCAGGCCTCGGCGAAGAGGGCCTCATCCCAATGAGGTGTATCGCCGACGACGACTTTTCCCGGGTTGGTTTCGCTGGGCGGGAGCCAGTGCGACGAATGGATCGAGACCTGGCCGTACTTGCCGTTTGGCTTGAGGAACCGCTTCCGGTTCGTGTTGCCGACGAGAAAACGCACTTCCTCGAGGATCGACTTCATGCTCTCGTTCGCGGCCAGCGATTGCATCTCGGGCGATGCGGGATCCGCCTCCTGCATGGCGACGTTGTGGCGATTCTGCTGCCATCCATTGCCGATGTCGTAGCGGTGACAGAATAGGCATTCGCCCCCGGTGACGAATTCGGGAAGCAGCTTCCCGACATGGTCCTCTCCCCACGCGGCGGGGTCGCGCGACTCGGCGGCTTGGGCGCTCATCGCGACCAACACGGCAAGTAGGATGACTAGGGCTCTCGCGGCATTTGGCATCGAAGTGTTACCTCGTTGATTTCGGAACTGCGACGATACGGGATTCTATCACCGGCGACGATCGGGTTGAATTTTCGATGCAGTCCCTCACGACGCTACGCCTCCCCCATATCGATGAATATAGGACACCTCTCCCCCCGGGAGAGGGCAGGGAGAGGGAAACGTCCTCCGACGGCTCGTGTGTTAGTGTGCGCGCGAGTCATCGCAGTCGAATTTTCAAAGCAGTCCCCGAGTCTCGCGAAATCGGCACTCAATCGGGACCGTTTTGGTGCGGGACTCCCCGATCATTCCACCGGCATCCGCCGTCGCAAAGCGACCAGGAACTCGCGGCACTCGGGGATGTTGAGCGCGTATCCGGCCCCGAAATACACCGCCACTGCGGTAAGGAGGGGTAGAAATACCTGGAGCAGTTGCGCGATGAGCGAAGTCCCCGGAAACCCGGCAATCGCGCACCAATAGATTCCATACGCGGACAATCCCATGACG
Organism: Candidatus Hydrogenedentota bacterium; assembly: GCA_947486375.1. Taxonomy (GTDB): domain Bacteria; phylum Hydrogenedentota; class Hydrogenedentia; order Hydrogenedentales; genus CANKTP01. Next base: position 3,320 of record CANKTP010000124.1, read on the forward strand.
GCCGTGGCGAGGGCCATCCGCATAAGCGCGCGCAGCAGCCCGGCGTTCACGAGCACTCCAAACCGCTGCGATGCAAACACCAGGAGCAGCGCGAAATTGAGCGTGTAGGCCACGGTGGTCGAGAGCGCGAGGCCGCGATAGCCCATCGGCCCGACGAGGACGAAATTCATGGCGACGTTGGCGAGAACACAAATCGTGGCGATGATGACCGGGGTACGCGTGTCCTTGACGGCGTAGAACCCCGAGACGATCACCTTGAGCCACGCGAACGACAGGAGCCCCGCGCCGTAATACACGGTCGCGGTGTAGGTCATCGCCGTGTCCGCCGGCGTGTTGTGGCCGCGCTCGAACAGCAGCCGGACGATGGGTTCGCCGAGCACGGCGAGCCCCACCATGGCCGGCACGACGAGGAAGAAACTCTGGCGCAGGCCATAGGCGAGCGTCGCGAGAATCTCGTCGTTGCGGCCGCGCGCCGCGGACTGGGCGATCGACGGCAGGATGGCCACGGATACCGCTACGCCGAATACGGAAAGCGGCAGTTGGATCAATCGGTTCGCGTAGAAAAGCGCGTTCACCGTGCCCTCTTCGAGGCCCATCGCGAAGAGGGCGTTGACGAGTTTGTTGATCTCCCCGGCGGACTGTCCCGCGATGACCGGAAGAAGGAGGAAGAGCATGGTGCGGACGCGCGGATGACCGATTCGGAAATTGGGCCACCACACGCCGGAGGCACGCCCGAGGGCGATGTAATGGACAATCAGCTGGGCCATGCCGCCGAGCCAGGCCCCGAGCACCAGGGCGTGCGCGGGATCGGCAAATCGGTCCTGAAACCCGAGGGCCGTCACGATGAAGGCCGCGTTGAGCAGGGCCGGCGCCCACGAGGGAACCGCGTAGCGCCGAAGCGTGAACAGCGGCCCCATCATGTACGCGGCCATCCCAATCATGAAGAGATACGGAAAGGTCCAGCATGCGATGAAAACGACCTCGTTGGCGCGCTCCGGGTCGAAGGCCTCTCCCACGGAGAAGCGGCGAAACCACGCAAGCCCGGGCGGCAGGATGTACGGGAGGATCGCGACGCCGAGTGCGGTGATGACGCCAAGCACAACCAGCATCGCCGACATGCTCGCCGATATGAGCGACTTAAATTCCTCTTCCGAATCCTCCTCGCGGCTCTCGGCAAGCACGGGAATGATCGCGGCGTTGGTGGCGCCCTCGCCGATCATGTCGCGCAACATGTTTGGGAGTTGGAACGCGAACAGAAAGGTCTCGCGCGACGCGAGGGGGACCGTGACCCAGACCATGTCCCGCACCATGCCGAGGACGCGGCTAAACAGGGTGCCGCTGGCGAAGATGGCGATCAGGCGGGAATGACGGCGCGATTCGCCGCTCATCGGGGCGTACCCGGGGCCCGGAGGGTCGCGGCGATGGCGAGGAGCAGCGCGGCGGAGGCGAGCGCGATCCAAGGAAACCACGCCGGCCCGTGCTCGATGAGGCGCGGGGCGGGCGCGGGCAGGTCGAATGCCCCCACGAGCCGCTCGCGAATCGTCTGCTCCGGGGTGACTCCGTCGATCAACTCGCGATAATCGCCCTCGCTGTCGATGGCGCCGTCGACGAGCGTGAAACGCCCATAGGGATCGAAGACCCCCGAGATGCCGGAGTTGGCGGCATGGACCAACGGAAGCCGCGTCTCGATGGCCCGCATCCGCGCGACCTCGAGTTCCTGGGGAATGGCGCTGCTCATCCCGAACCACGCAAGGTTGGTGATGACGGTGAGAAAGTCGGCGCCCTCCGCCCGGAGCCGTTCGGCCATCGGCGCGAAAAGCACCTCGAAGCAGATCAACGGCCCGAGGCGGCGATTGCCCGCATCGAGGACCTTCACTTCCGTCCCACGAACCAAGTTGCCGATCGCCGGGACAACCTGGCTAACAAAGGGAAGGAACTCGGAAAGCGGGACGTATTCCCCAAAGGGGGCAAGGTGAATTTTGTCGTAGGTTTCGACGATGGCGCCCGTGGCGTCCATGAGGAAACTCGAGTTGTAGCTCCGGTAGGGATTGCGCTCCGCGCGGTGTCCCCCGCCAAAGACGGCGGTGCGCGATCCCATTGCGAGTTCCCCGATCATGTCGGTCACCACGGGATCGTCGAAGCTGTCCATCACGAGGGCCTCGGGCCACACGACAAGATCGGTCTGATGACGATCCGCAAGCAAGCGCGACTTGGACACGGCGTTGCGGACCATCTCGAGCGAATACTCCTCGTCCCATTTCATCTCGACGGAGAAGTTCGACTGGAAGATGCCCACCTTGAAGGGCTCCGATGTATAGTCCGCCGTACCGATCATGGCGCGGCCGCCCAGATGAGCGACCGCGAGGAGAACGATGAGCGCGGTGGCAAAGCCCACTCGCGCGCGGCCGCGCGCCGTGACGGCCAACGCGAGGCAGACGTTGACCGCGACAACAAGTGCAGAGATCAGCGTGACCCCGCCGATGCCGGCCCACTGCGCGACGGCCAGGTTCGGGCCTTGCGAATACCCGAGCGCGCTCCAGCCGAAGCCCGAGAACAGGAACGATTGCACATGTTCCAACGCCGCCCATGTGAGGCCGGCGGCAACGGGAAGCAAGGCCGGGTGCATGCGGTCCCGGAGTAACGTCCATGCGAGGGCGAACGCGCACCAATACACATCGAGGTATAGGCAGAGGAGTTGCTGGCCAATGATCGCCCATCCCCCAGCCCAGTAAGTGTTCGCTACCATCCAGTAAAGAAGGACGGAGTGAAACACGTGCCCGGCGGCAGTGAATTGGCGGACGGCGTCCGCCCGGCTCATCTTGGCCGTGCGAACAAACAAGATGCCGAGCGCGGCCCAAGCGAGCGGATGGAACTTGACGGCGGGAAAACTCCAGGCAAGCAGGAGGCCCGAGAGAAACGCAACGCCGTATTTACGCAGGAATGCGGTCATGGGGCCGAATCATGGAGGAGAGCGGGGACATTATCAAGCGGTGGGGCGCGGCGAGGCGAGACGGGATACGGCGGCCCGGGCCTATTTCATGACCTCGATTTCCTGCTCGATCCGCAGTTCGTTTTGCCAGCCCGCGTCGCGCCAAAATTCCATCGCGCCTTGCACCGGCTTGGGCACGTCGCGCAGGTTGACGATCGTCGGGGCCACGAAGATAAGGAGGTGGCCATTCCGGATTTCCGCGCGCCGCGACCGGAAGGGAATTCCCAGCACGGGCACCCTGCCGAGGATCGGGACGCGGCGCTCGGTCTTGCGCTCGACGCGCGTGGACAAGCCCCCGATGACCGCCGTCGTCCCGTTGGGCACGATCACATTCCCGGTCTGCGACCGTTGCGCGAACACGGGGAGATCGACGCCGCGGATATTGTCGATCCGGGCGACGTCGGTAACGTCGAGTTGGTGCATGCTGATTTCGACCATGCCGTCGTTACGAATGCGCGGGGTGACCTGCATGTTCACCCCGATGTCCTTGAACGTCACGTTGAGCTGGGCCACGCCGAGCGGGTTGTACGAGATGTCCTGGAACGGCACCTTGCCGCCCGCCTTCATGGACGCGGTCATCCCATTGATGACGAGCAGCTCGGGTTTCGAGATCAGGTCGACGTCGCCTTTCCGCTCGGTCGAGCGAAAAATTCCGTCGAGCTTCCCGTGATTGTCCTCGATCAGCGAGAACGTCAGGCCCGCCCCCGCCTGGGTCTGGATTCCGTCGGCAATGGGCGGCGAGATGTCGGGCCGCAGCGGAGGCGTGAACGTCGATTGATCGGGTGCCGGGAGCGTGACGCGAAACGTCCGGTCGCGGGGATCGAACAGCGTCGTGTTCACTTGCTGGACCGTGTCGCCGGGCGCTTCGGTGGCGGTATTGAAGCGCTTGTAGGTCAGGTTGGCGCCGAGATCTCGGAGCCCTTCCTCGCTCACCTCGCTGATATAAACGTGGAGCTGGATCTGCTCGATGGGCGCTTGGAATGTAATGTCCGGCGCCGGGGTGGCGAGGGGAATCGCGAGGGGATCCGGGACTTGCGCGAACGAGGCGGCACCTGCACACCACAAGGCCACGGCAATCGAGCGGGGCCGCATCATGGCTTGCCGCCCTTTTCCTTGCCGCGCGGCGGAATCTGATCGGCCAGCGGGTTATCGGGAGACAAGCCCCTCGGAATCCCGGAGATGCCCTCGAGCAGCGAATTGATCACGTCGGCCGGCGATGATTTGGGTTTTTCCTCATCTTCGTCCGAGAGACCGAAATCCCCCGTGATCGAGAGGTTCGGGTCCCATATCTTCGCCTTGATCAAGAACACCAGTTCGCGCCGAAGCTCGTTTTTCTGCTTGTTCCCGAGGCTGGTCGAAATCGGGTTCCCGATCGAGGTGCCCGGGATGAACCGGTCGATCGTCCCTTGCACGAGGTCTTCTCCCTGTGACGCCCACGGCGCCGTCGATATCGTCGTGTTCTCGCTGTTACGGAACAGGCCGCCGAGCATGAGCACCTGGCCGTCCCGTAGCCATACATGGGTGTCGATGCTCCGGGAAATAAATTCCGGAACCGTGATGGCGTTCTTGTTGTCGCCCGTCCCCGCCTTATCGTCGAGGGCCACGACAAGACGCCCGCCTTCCTCGCGCACCGACGCGCGCACGTCAAGCCGGACGAAGGTGTCGTGGCGGCTCCTGGGCGACCAGTCCCCGTCGTCGTCAATCACTTGTGCGGCGTTGACCGAGAAGGTCACGCCGGTCTCCTCGAATGAGGTAATCTGCGCGACCGTGTACCCGACCACCTGCGCGTTTTCGTAGGGGACCTTCTGCGTCGTCTTCACGATCGTCGGGATGGGGTCCCCAATCTTCACGAGCGCGGTCGGTTCCGAGACAATGACGGCGCGGTTCTCGTCGACCAAGGCCTGGATGACCACGTCAATCTCGCCCTCGTTCAGCCGCAACTGATCGAGGAACACCGTGATACCGGCCGCCGTGCTCGTGGGAAACGTAAGGTCGACCGTATTGAGGGCCGCCCCGCCTTCGACCGCCCGTCCAAAGAGCTGGCTCCGGGTGAGGTTGGCAAAATAGGCGCTGAGCCCCGTCTCGAGGCCCTTCGTCACTTGGAACTCGATGATCTTCACCGACACCTCGACTTGTACCGGCAATTTCGGCGGCTCGGGAACGGGCGGCGGGGCGGCAGCGGGGTCAACGGGCACCGCAGCGGCCGGATCCGCCGGGGGTGGGGGCGCGGCGGCGGGATCTGCCGCCGGCGCCACGGCCGGATCCTGGGCAAAGGCGGAGGAGAACGCGAAGGCACACGCCATCAGGGGCGTATATAGGTATCGCCAAGCGCACCGCAACGCCTCGCGGGAAAGGGATGAAGTAGGCATTGGTTCCATGCAAGTCATTGTTGAAACACCGGGACGCACTCGTAATGGTCGATCGCGTTCAGGTCCTCGAAATTCGAGAATCGCGCGCTGAACGGGCGCGTCTCGCCCGGTTTGATCGTGCCCAAGGTGACCGTGTTGGTGTCGAATACGGTGTCCCCAAAACCGAATATCGTGATGCGGACTTCCGCTCCGCGCAACGGGATGCTACCCCGGTTCACCGCGTAGCCGCTTACGACATAGTACTGGTTCGTTCTCGTGATTAGTTCCCGGCCGCTCCGGAAGTCGCTGGTATTCGTAATCGCAAGCGGATGAAGCTTGATGTCCCGGCGTTCCAGTTCTTCCGGGGTCAGCGGCACGAAGCTACCGTCCGCACGGCGTTCCATTCGCCTCTGAAATATCTCCATTCCCGCGATGCCCGGGTCGCCTTGGGCGAGCCGCTCGTAAATCGCCGCCGACTCCACGTAGTTTCCGCGCCGCCACAATAGATCGGCCAGTCGAAGCTGAGGGTCGCGCTCGGCGATGTTCGCCGCCGACCGGACCGAGGCAATCTCCTTGTCCAAGGATTCGTCCGACGGGAATTGTTCGTTGTAAGTCTTGCCCAGTTCCGCCATCAGCGCCCTCGCCTCCGCCGCCCGGGCGCCCTCCGGGTTCCGTTCCAAGTACGCCGAGAGATTCCGGGTCGCGTCATGATAGGAATGAATCCGCGCATGGGCCAGCCCAAGAAAAAACCGGGCTTCCTCGCTATCGGGGCTGTCGGGATATTTCGTCAGCGCGTTTTCAAGGCGCGGAAGTGCCGAATGATATTCTCCCGCGCGGATCATGCGCTCGGCCACGGCCAAGTCGTCCGACGCGGAACCCCGGCCAAACTGCGGAAGACCGGCTTGGGAATTACCGGTCGATACCGCCCCGGTAGTGCCGCATCCCGCAAACAGGCAGACGATGACTATCCATGCCTGCGCCCGAATCCTCGCCGGGGAACTCATGAGGATGTGCGCACGAGGCCAACGCCGACTATTTGCGGCCTCTTTTCCTGTCCTCGACCTTGGCAACGATAAGCTCGGTAATGTCTTCGAATTCAATCTTCGGATCCAGTTGGTCGAGGTAGTCCTTGGCGGCGATGAAGTCGTAGTCCGTCTCATCGGCGGTCTTGACGATCGCCTCCTTGGCCCGGTCGGTTGCCTCGCTCAGGAGGATCCAGTATTTTCCCGTGCCGCGTTCGATTTTCTTCGACTTGATTTGGTCGTATTCCGGCGTCGATTTGATGACTTTGTCCATCTTCACCGAGCCCGCTTTCTCGAAGCCGGCCGCATTTCCCCAGTATATCATGGTCTGATCGACCTTGTCTTGCGGTATGGCCTGTGCCCCGACGGCAATGGCCGCCACCGCTCCGGCGCCTACCAAGACCGTGAGCGTACAAATCCACCGGAGCGTAGCGCGACGGCCATTCGCAAATCCAGACCACGCACGATGCCACTTCCCATTCAATTCGGTTTCCATGGGATGTCTTCCTTCTTTTTCTGCCAGTTGGCTAAGTTTTTGAAAATACTAGACTTAGTCTGCATAACGAAGAACCGGAAGGCACTTCGGATACCCTGATGACTCCTTTCTTTTTAGCATTATATTTGATTTATTTGAATAAATTATTCGGAACCTTTCAAGGTATATCCGATTCCAACGGGAAAAGTTCCCCGAGAGGTTCCCGTTTCGCCAATAAATTTTCTCCCGGTGGCGTCATCTTCCTCCCTCGATCGTCCGGTACGGGCCGAAATTTCGGCGCAGCCGGGCGCGAAAATAATCCGCCCTGTCCTGTTCTTGAAGCCCGCCGACCGGCTCGTAGGCAACCGGCTTCGACTGGGAAATCGTGATAGGCTTTTACATAAGGAGGCTACGTTGGATGCTTACCGGAGGAGAACATGCCTAAGTACGTTCGTCTAATGCACACACTGTCCCCGTTGGGGTTGGCGGTAATTCTCGTGTCGTGCGCCCACGCGCCAAGTGGGGGCGAGCCGGGTGACCAATCCCACCGCGTCTCGCCGCCCATTCCGGAATCCGGATACATTGAGTCCGACGGATTGCGAATTCATTACGAGCGCTTCGGCACCGGTCCGCCCCTCATTTTGGTACACGGATGGGGCGCGGACACGAAAACCAACTGGCTGGATACGGGGTGGATTGATGTGTTGCAGGCGCATCGACTCGTGATTTCACTCGACGTCCGGGGTCACGGCCGTAGCGATAAACCGCACGATCCGGTCGCATACGGTTACGCCGACATGAGCCGGGACGTGCTTGCGGTGATGGACCAGCTCGATATCGCGAAGGCGGACTACATGGGCTATTCGATGGGCGCCTTCATTGGGGCGTATCTCCTCGGACATCATGGCGGGCGATTCAACGCGATGATTCTCGGGGGTATCGGCGACGAGACCGAGGAGAGCGCCAGCGTATGCGCCACGATCGCGGCTGCGCTCCGCGCCCAGGACCCGTCACGCATCGAGAGTCCAATCGGCGCCGCCTATCGACAATATGCCGGGGCGAACCCAAACAACGACCTCGAGGCGCTCGCCGTCTCGGCATTGCGAATGTGGCCCGAGGGATATCCGCTTAGACTGGGGGGTATCGGACTTGGCCGCTCGCGCAACCCCGTGCTGATCGTCAATGGGTCCGAAGATCGTCCCTACGTTCACACGGCGGGCGCCCTCGCGCGGGCGATTCCCCGCGCGCGAATTGTCACGCTCCCCGGCAAGGACCACCTGGGCGCGGTGACCGATCCGCTGTTCAAACAAACCGTGGTCGAATTTCTGTCACGCCACTGAGCACCGGCGTCACCCGGCCGCCTACTCCCAGTCGCGGAAGTCTTTCCAGTCGTCGTGCAGATCGACACGCGCGCCCCGGCAGAGGTAGACTCGGAAGAGTTCGTCGGGGTCGACGTGGTTGGGGTAAATCTCGGTGGATGAGGCGACTTCGACGGATTCGAAGTTTTTCTTGGAGTAGTCCATTGCCTCTTGGGAGATATAGGCCATGATGACGTTTTCGATGGGGTGATCGGGAAGTCCCCAGAGGTGGAAGGTCATGTGGCCGGAGACAGCGTTGGGGAGGCCGCGCGAATCGCCGAAGAGATCGACGGCGCCGGCGAGGCCGTAGCTGCCGGTGTAGATGACGGTCTTCGCTTTTTCTTCTTCGCTGAGGGTGTCGTAGACCTTCGCGATGGCGTCGGCGCGTTCTTGCCAGCCGAACATGCCGCGGAGGTCGCCGGTGAGTTCGTAGACGTTGCCGAGGGCGCCGAAGGTCGCGGCGGCGATGTACTTCTCCGTTGCGGGGAGGGAAAGAATGGGGACGGAGAGGGGCGCGAGCGCGGCGCCGCCCGCGAACACGACGGCGGCGGACGCGGGACGCAGCCATGCGCGCCTGGGACGCGAGGCCCAACC
>CANKTP010000125.1 GCA_947486375.1 Candidatus Hydrogenedentota bacterium
AGCTGCATAGGATCCTCACCAAGGAAATGGACGCGGCGACATTCGAGCGCTTGTCGCAGCGGCTTTTGCGCGAGTCGGGATTTATTTCGGTCGAAGTCACGGGCCGCACGGGAGATGGCGGTATCGACGGGAAGGGCATCGCGCGCATCCACGGCTTGATGAGCTTCCATGTGTTTTTCCAGTGCAAGAAGTACCAGGGTTCCGTTTCCGCTGGGGACGTTCGCGATTTTCGTGGCGCGATGGTCGGGCGGGCCGACAAGGGGTTGTTCATCACGACGGGTACGTTCACCCCGTCGGCGGTGAAGGAAGCCACCCGCGACGGCGCTCCGCCCATCGACCTGATCGACGGGGACGCGCTCGCGGAGAAGCTCAAGGAACTTGGGCTTGGCGTCAGGTGCGAGATGGTCGAGAACGTCGTCGTGGACTCGGAGTGGTTCAAGAGTCTCTGAGGGTGGACGCCATGCACTGCGGCATGATTCATCGCCGCTCAATACACCAGATATCCGCCGTTCGGACCTTCGGGAGCGGCTTCCGGCGTGGATTTCCGGTTCGGTTTTCCGTGTTTACGATTGAGGGTATCCAAGAACTCGAATAGCGCGCCGGTGGACTCGGCGTCGAGGTCGATCCGGACGATTTCGGGGTCGATGTTCCACAGGCGCCCTTCGCGGGCAGCGATGCCCGCGCGCGCCTTTTGCCGTAGTGCGCCATCGAGCGTCGGGTAAGCCCCGTTGTGCATGTAGGGATCGGTCGAGCCGAGGTGGCGCAATGAAGGGGTCTTGAACGCCCCCCGCATCCGATCGAGAAACTCGGCCCCGGACTCGTTGTGGCGGCGAAACGGCGACGTGGCCGGATCGGCGAAGTTCCAATACCCTAGGTCGATGGCCTTTGGATCCCGGGTCGAGGCAATGCGAAGGGCGGCGGGATCGGGCCGGGCCGCGTCCGCGCCGGGAAGCGTCAATTCCGCGAAACGCCCCTCTCCGTGCAAACGGTCGTAGGTCTCCTGGGTGACGCCCGCGTTGTGAAACGAAAAATCGGTGAACAACGGCGGCACATGGCATGCAACGCAATTCCCCGACTTGCCCGTGGCGGAATTCCCGAGAAATACCTTGTAGCCCTGCAGCGCGGCGGGCGACCACGCGGTGGGCCGCTGGACGCTTTCACCGGTCTCCTTGTCCGCCAACATGGCCAACACGCGATCCGCATAATCGCGTGCGGACTCCCCGGCGGTGGGCGCGTCCGGGAGCCCATTTTGCGCGATGAACTCGTCGTATACGGAGTCGCGGGGCGTGGCCAGTCCACGCATGAACGCGGCCAGTGCGTTCGTCGCGCCGTCGATCAGGGCGTCCGTGTCCATCTCTCGCGTGCCTTTACCGAACACGCCGCCAAACAAGGGCCCATACGAATCGTGACCCGTGTCGGCCCGCAAAACCGACTCGACATGCGCCAGCGCCTGCGCCTGTTCCCCTGGCAACCAACCCATGTTGCGCCCGGCGAGGGTCTTGCGGACCTGTTCCTCGAGGGAATGGAATTCGCCGTCAAGATGGAGCAGCGGCATCAGGCCGACGTCGAACAGGGTGGGGGTGTTCCGCAGGGTATCGCGGCCGGGGTCCTCGGTGCGCCATGGGTGCCAACTGCGGGCGAGGGCCTCGGTAAACGCGCGGTCGCCTTGCGGGTCGTCCACCCGGTGGCAGGACGCGCAGCTGGTCTGCAAGTCGCCCGCGAGACTGCTAAGGCGCGTGTCCTCGAATAGCTTCTTCCCAAGCGAGCGCAGCGCATCATTCGCCGTCGCCGCCCCGTCCGTCTGTGCCGGCACGGATATCGCGCCGAGAGTGCAAAGAACGACAAACCGCGCGGCGGTACGGAGATGAAGGGACACGGCATCGGGGTTTCTGCGCATGTTACTCGTCCCGGCCGAGCCACATGCGCATCGTCTTCGATACCAAGTCCGCGGCGTCCTGTTGCACGAAATGACCGGAGTGGGGGATGGTCACGAGGGTGTAGTCCTGCTCCATCCAGAGCCAGGTGTCATTGAGTGCGCCCGGGAGCAACGCGTGGTCCTTCAGTCCGTGAATTTGCAGGACCGGCATCTTGACCTTTGGCAAGGGCGGCAGTTCCTTGTAGGGCGGCCGCATGTAGGAGGCCTTGTAATAGTTCAGCATGGCCTCGAAGTCCGAACGGTTAAAGGCCTCGACGTACTTGGGGCGGGCGTCGGCGTCCGTGACCCAATCGGCGAGCTTCTCGGCGGTCATCTTCAAGTGCGCGCCTTCTTGCTGGAACACCCTCGCATATTCGCTGGCGGCCTGTTGGGCGGGATTGTTGGCCAATTCGCGCGACATGCCCTGGGGATGCGGGAGGTTGAGGATGATGAGCTTCTCGATGTGCTGCGGCGCCGTCAACGCGGTGCGCCACGACGTGGCCCCACCCCAATCGTGGCCGCAGAGAATTGCCTTACCGCCGAAATGCCGAATGGCGGCGACCACGTCCGCCGAAAGTTTTTCGAGCTTGTATTCGTCGATCCCCTTGGGCCTGTCGCTCAGGTTATACCCGCGGGTATCGATGGCCACGCAGCGGAACGAGGGCGCGAGGGCCTCCATCTGGCGTCGCCATGTGTACCAGAAATCCGGGAAGCCATGAACCATGAGCACCAAGGGGCCGTCGCCCAATGCGGCGTAATGGATTCGGACCCCGTTCGAGTCGAGGAACCCATGCTCGACGGCTTCCTCAAAACGGTTCAAGACATTTTCCATCGGGCCACTCCAGCATGTCATCGCATCCAAATGGGTCCACGTTACCGTAGCGGCACATCCGCCGGTCGAATCCAATTTGCGCATCCAGTATAATGGAACGCCGCTATTGAGCGACAAGTATCCAGCCAATGGAGTTTTAGGACATGCAGAAGTGGATGAGCGGCGCATTACTCGCGACCCTAATCGCGGTCTCCGTGACGGGGTGTTCCGTGCGCCCTGCCGAAGGGGAGAACGGCGAGGGGCAATTCAGTACGACCGGCGATTTCGTTGCCACGCTCCGGGAGAAGGCCGATGCCCTGGCGAAGGAAGAGTTGGGCCGTATGGCGGCGGTGGAATTGAGTTACCGGGGGAAGACCGAGAAGTACTCGATGATGGACGATTTTATGGGGTTGGAGAAAAACCTGTATTTGAAAATGTACCGGAACTTCACGGGAAGCAAGGTGTCCGACATCTATCGTTCGGAGTCCTATTTGCATCCGGTGGCGATCGAGATTGCCTACGACTTCGAGATGATGGGCACCGAGCCGCGCCCGGCCGAGTTGCCCGACGGCCAAGCCGAGGCGCTTAAGGACCTGCGCTTCAAGGTATTGGGAGAATTTACGTTGATACGCCGGTACAAATGCGACGCCGACGGCGACTATACCGGCGAATTGCCCGAGATGCTCCAGCGTCCGGACTATTTCCGTCGCGAGACTTGGGCGGAATTGAAGGAACCGGGGTCGGCGCTTCCGAACATGATGCCCGCAGGCGGGGCGGGGATGCAGGCGGGCCAGCCCATGGCGCCGGTGATGCAACGCCTGCCGCCGCCCACATTAGGCGAACCTTGAGGAGCAGGTTCGCGATGACAGTCATCTCATGAATATCCGCGGCCGGGCGGCGCTGTTCGCCGCCGGATTACTCGTCCTGGCCGGCGCGTTTATCCTGACCGGTTCTCGAACTGCGGCGCCGAGGCCCCCGGATGCCGTTATACCGCTCGTGTCCGTTCCGAACCGCCCCAACGTAGTCATGGTCGTGATCGACACCTTGCGGGCCGACCGATTGCATGCGGTCACGAACGGCGCCCCAGTGATGCCGCACCTCTCGCAGCTGGCAAAAGAATCGATCGAATGCACTTTTGCAATCTCCCAATGCAGTTGGACCCGTCCCTCGGTAGCGTCCATCTTTACATCGCTTTATGCCGATGCGCATGGAGTGCGAAACATTGGCGCCGCGGCGGGGAATATGGAATCCGAGGGCGATGCGCTGAACCCGGGGCTGGAAACCATCGGCACCATGCTGAAACGCCGTGGCCAATATACGACTTGGGGCTTCCAGACGAATGCGAACCTAACCCGCGAATTCGGATTCGCGGAAGGCTTCGATTCGTACGAGTTTTCCAACAGCCTCTCCGGGAACCACGTCACGAACAAGGCGCTTTCGAGCGCCGGGAGCTTACCGGCGCCGTTCTTCATGTATGTCCATTACATGGATCCGCACGCGCCCAGCATGCCGCCGGAGCCACACCTGCGCGTGTTCGGCGAGTTACCCGCTCTGGGCGAGGCCGATCAACGCAGTTTCTCCGCATATCATGACTATGTAACGGATCGGGTGGAAGACATGTTCCATATCGAGGAAACCCGGAAGTTTCCCGCGATGACCGACAACGGGAAGGACTTCGTGCGCAGGCAATACGACGGGGAGTGCCACTTCGTGGACGAAGAAGTGTCCCGGCTGATTGAGGGAATCAAATCCGTCGACCCTCGCACCGTCTTCGTCATCGTGGCGGACCACGGCGAGGAATTCTGGGAACATGGCGGACTAGGACATGGCACCACGTTGCACGCGGAACAAATCCGCGTGCCGATGATCATTCATGGCCCGGGGGCGATTCCTCGACGTCTCACGATTCCCGTTGAAACCATCGACATTCTTCCGACCGTGGCCAGCTTGATTGGATTGGAGCCGAATGCGCATTGGCAGGGCCGGAACTTGTTGGCGGTTGCGAACGACGAGGTTCGACCCGTGTACTCCTCGTTGCGGATGCCCAATGCCCGGATCGATGTCTCCGAGGAGGCCGTAATCGCAGGGTCATCGAAACTCATCGTACACCATTGGAATTCGACCGTGTCGCTCTTCGACCTGATTGCAGATCCGGGCGAACTCTACCCTGCCACGCATGGCCGGGAGGCGCAAACAGCCGATCTATCCGGATTGCTTCAGGATCGCTTCGTTAGGGACGAGGCATTGCGCAAATCGCTAGACGGGGGCCAAATGACACAAATCGACAAAGAGACCGAGGAAGCCCTGAGAGCAGCCGGGTATTTGAACTGAATCGCTTTCGCGCCTCACCCTGAGAAATCCCCCCGCATCACCGTCACTGCCTGGCCGCCGAGCCGCACGCGATCGCCCTCGACGCCGACCTTCACCATTCCGCCGCGCGCCGAGGCCTGATGGGCCACCAAGCCGTTTTTTCCCAGCCGGGCGCACCAGTAGGGCCCGAGGGCGCAATGGGCCGATCCGGTGACGGGATCCTCGTCGATGCCCATGGCCGGGGCGAAGAATCGCGATACGATGTCATATTGCGGATCGTCCGATCGAGACGTCACGATGACCCCTCGATAGGGTGCCTTGCCCAAGTTCCGGAAGTCGGGTGAAACGGCGCGTACTTCGCTGGCCGAGGCCAGTTCGACCAAGGCGTAACCCAAGCGCTGTGCCAGCCCGGTATCGATGGCCTCGACACCGAGGCAATCTCGAAGAATGGTGGGGAGGGCCGATGGGAGTATCGTCTCGGCGGGAAACAACATCTCGATGAACTCGCCCGTGCGCTGCGCCGTCAACAGGCCGCTCCGGGTTTGAAACCGGCAGGTCTCCGTCCGGGGGAGATATCCGCCTTCCCAGAGGGCATGGGCTGCGGCGAGGGTCGCGTGCCCGCAGAGGTCCACCTCGACTGCGGGGGTGAACCAGCGCAGCCGGAAATCGTTACCCTCGCGCACGAGGAAGGCCGTTTCGGAGAGGTTCATCTCCATGGCGACGTTTCGCATCCATGAGTCTTCGCGAGGCACCGCGAGTACGCACACGGCGGCGGGGTTCCCCTTGAAGGGCTCGCTGGTAAAGGCATCCACGACGACAATGGGTTGCTTGGCGGCGCTCATCATTGAATTCCCGGAAAGTAATGGCAACGCGCCTCACGCACGCGGCCCAATTCGTCGAAAACCATCATCTCGAAACCCACTGGACCGCCCGGGCGCATATAGCGGATGCCGACACTGTTCATACCTTCATAGAGGGAATCGAGGTCGAATCGTAGGCCCGGGTTTGCAAGCAGGGCGTCCGAGAAATAACTTCGCAGGGCAGCCTTGCCGTCAATGCGTCCGTCCGCCAACCCCAGACGTTTCCAGACAAAGGGCGAGTAAAACACGACATCCTCGGCATAGTGGCCGGCGATTCGGTCGATATCGTGCGCGTTCCAGGAGGCAATCCACTCGTTCGCGAAGTCTTCCATCGATGCGTGCATCCAGCGTTCTCCGGTTTCCTTGACCTCCCGCAAGGCATGCGTACCGAAGCGGAAGATCATCGCTCCCGGGCAAATACCCCGAGATGGTTTGCAACGGGCCGCTCGCGCATGGGCAACCTGCCCTCATTGGGCGCGTTGAGGACCCGCGGGCGCCCGTCTCTGGACGCGACCATCGTGGACGATCCTCCCCCGTCGAGATTAAGGCATCGGGCCGCGCCCAATTCCCGTGCGAACGCGGCCATTTCCCGGAGTGTCATCCCCTCGCTATACCCCGGCTGACGTCCATCCGCCACCATCAGCCAGAGCGTCTTGCCCTCTTGAGACACCGCCACGGCGGTGCGGGGCTCCGGCTGGGAGGCGGGCGCGAGATCATCCCGCACCGTCACGTCGTCGAGAATCAGGAGGTCGCCCCCGAGCGCGCCAAGGGTTTCGCCGGGACACGGGGGGGAATTCAGGATGCTCGCCTGGTCAGAGGCATAACAGAGCGCGGGCCAGTCGGGGTTATCCGTCGAATAGGGCCGGCGGTTCTCGAGGGCATATCCAAGCACCGTCACGGGATCTCCCTCCTCGATCTGGTCCAACCATCTCGCCTCGGCCTCCCCCCGGAAGAAAAAGTTGCCGTTGATGGCCACCTGGACCCCGAATTCCCGAACGAACGAGGAGGTTGTCCGCGCGGGCATGTCGCCGGTTTTCGATCCCCCGGGGGGCGTCACCATCATCCGCACACCGGGCGCGGAGAGATCGATGGTGAGCACGTGAATCAGCAGGGGCCTCGGGATTGATCGGACGAAGCGGGAATACTGGATGCCTTGAAAGAGCGTCTCGGTGGTCTCGATTTTCGGCGGCCGCCTTCCGAGCAGGACATTCCAGCCGACGACCGTCACCGCCGCCAGGAGCAGGCAGAGCGCTGCGAAGGTGATCCCGCTCCGAAAGACGAGTCGTCTCATTGCCGCAGGGGGCCCGTATCGAGTCGCGACGGGATCCGCTACACCGCTCCCTCGCCCTTGAGCAGGAGTTTCGCGACCGACACCTGGTGAACTTCGTCGGGCCCGTCGTATACCCGCCCGGCGCGGGCATTGCGGTACATTCGGCTAAGGGGCGTGTCGTCGGTGAGGCCCTTGGCCCCATGCACTTGGATGGCGCGGTCGATCGCGTTGTGCAGCATGCGCGCGCCGACAACCTTGATGATGCCGATCTCGATTCGTGCGGGGTCGCCCTTGTCGAGCTTGTGCGCGGCATCGAGGGTGAGGAGGCGGGTCGCGCGGATTTCGGCGGCGGTCTCGAAGATCATGTTCTGGATGGATTGCTTTTCGGCGAGGGGCGAGCCGAAGGCAACGCGGTCCTTCGCGCGGGCGCACATGAGCTCGAAGGCCCGCTGGGCCTGGCCCAGCCAGCGCATGCAGTGGAAGATGCGGCCGGGGCCGAGGCGTCGCTGCGCGATCACGAATCCCTCGCCACGGTCGCCCAGCAGATTTTCCGCGGGGACGCGGACATTGTCATAGTCAACCTCGTAGTGCCCGCCGGAGACGCCAAGCATCGGAGTCTCGCGCAGGATCTTATAGCCCGGGGTATCGGTCGGCACGATAATCATGCTGAACGCCCGGTGGCCCTCGACGCCCGGTTCGGTGCGGCACATGACCGTGGTGTACGCGGCCATCGCCGCGCCCGTGGTGAACCATTTGCGTCCGTTGATGACCCATTCGCCGCCGTTTAGTTCCGCGTGGGTCTTGAGCTGCGTCGGGTCCGAGCTCGCCACGTCCGGCTCTGTCATCGCAAAGCTCGGGAACACGTCGCCGTCGACCAAGGGGCGCAGATACCGGTCGCGCCATTGGGGCGATGCGTAGAGATTGAGCATGATCGAGTCCTGCAAGGAATGGGTACCCAGCGCGATCATCGCGTGCTCGGAGCGTCCCACGATTTCGTTCACGAGGACATAGTCCATGAAGGGCAGGCCGCCGCCGCCGATTTCCTTCGGGTGTCCGAGCGCCCAGAGGCCCGCGTCCTTGGCCTCTTGCATCAGGCGCTTGAGGGCGGGGCGTGAGTCCGGGTGGTCGCGCTCGTCGAGCAAGTTTTCGACGGGGTAGACACGTTCCTCGATGAAGGCCCTCACCTGTTTGCGAAGCGGCTTGATGTGCTCGGGCATGTCGAAGTTCACGATGGATTCTCCGGTGTCGGGGGATGGCGTGCAATCGGGACGCCATGATTTCACGAACGCATCCCCATATCAACCCGATAGGGCGGGAACGAATTGGAAAATTCGAGACTCGTGAATATCGTGCCGTTTGAACGCTTATTCCGCAAGTCTATATACTAGCCGCTCGCGCGGAGAGGTGTCGGAGCGGTTGATCGAGCACGCTTGGAAAGCGTGTGTGCGTGAAAGCGTACCGCGGGTTCGAATCCCGCCCTCTCCGCCATCATTGTATAGGCCACCACGGGAGGCACGGCGCTCGCATGATTAACGGGGTACCGCGCATCCTCATCGTGCGCATGAGCGCGATCGGCGACGTAGTTCGCGTCATTCCCGCGCTGTACTCTTTGCGCCATGCCTTTCCCCATGCCCAGATCGACTGGGCCGTCGAGTCCCAGGCGGCGGAGGTCCTCACGGGCCATCCCGAGATCGACCGGGTACTCGTTTTCGATCGCCGCAAGGATCGCGGGATGCATTCCGCGGGAAACTTCATGGCCTTCTGCAAGGAGGTCCGCGCGGCGAAGTACGACATCGTCCTGGATTTCCACGGCATCCTGAAAAGCGGCGCCATCGCGCGGTATTCAGGCGCAAAGAAACGGTATGGATTCGCGTCACCCCGGAGCCGCGAGGGCAGCCATCTTTTCACGAACCAAAAGGTCAATCTCGGCAAGGACGTGCTGAACCGGGTCGAGGAAAATCTGCGCCTCGCCGATGCGCTCGCGCCCCGGACCGGATCGCCCGACGTTACGCTCTACGTGCCCGACGATGTCAAGGACGACATCGAGGAATTCTTCGAGGCCTCGTTCGACGGGAACAAACTTGTCGCCGCGCTGCATGTGCCGGTGGATCGCGCCGAAAAGCAGTGGCCGCTCGAACAC
The DNA here is from genome assembly GCA_947486375.1 of Candidatus Hydrogenedentota bacterium. Classification (GTDB taxonomy): domain Bacteria; phylum Hydrogenedentota; class Hydrogenedentia; order Hydrogenedentales; genus CANKTP01. Next base: position 9,307 of record CANKTP010000125.1, read on the forward strand.
TTCGCCGCGCTGTCGGACATGCTCCAGGCGGACGGGCGGTTCGATGTCGTCCTGACCTGGGGACCCGGGCAACAAAAGGCGGTCGAGCAGGTCGTGCGGTTGACACGCCGCAACCCGGTGGTCGCGCCGGAACTCGGGGACCTCAAACACTATATCTGGCTGATCTATTGCGCCGATCTATACTTCGGTTGCGACACCGGACCGATGCACCTCGCCACTGTCATGGGGACGCCCGTGGTCGCTGTCTTCGGAGGCACCGATCCCGTGCGCCATTCCCCCTGGCGCAAACCCTATGCCGTGCTGACCGCAGAGAGTTGCGGCGAGACGGCGACCGGCCTCACGGGCGCGGAGAAGCTTGCCCGCATCTCGCCCGAGGCCGCCTACGACGCCTGCGTCCGGCTGGCTGCGAGACGCATTTCCGTGGCGTCGTAACCTTTTCGGCTACTTGCCCGGCTTCGTGTCGAGTGCCGCCATGGCCAGTTGCCGGGTGATCTCGATCACCTTCACGTTGTTGACATTGACCAGGACGGCGACGCCGATCCCGTGATCGCGATAGTAGGCCATGTTCGTACTTGTGCCGGCCTGGTTGCCGTCGTGCGCGATGAGGTGTCCCAATTCCTTGTCGTTAAAGACCTCCCACCCGAGGCCATAGAAACTCTTGTCGTTGCCCGGGACCTTGACTATCGTGAGCATCAGGTCGCGCGTCGCCGGTGACACCAGCTTTGCCTCGGCAAATGCGTTGCAGAAGCGCACCAAGTCCGATGCGGTCGTCACCATGCCGCCGCCGGGATACTTCACGCTGAGGTCGGTCGGGGGCGACAAGGGGAAGGTGTTGTCCTTGGATTTCAAGTAACAAACCGCCTGGTTGGGAATCTCGCGGCCCCGCACCTCGAGCTCGGTCGAGGTCATTCCCGCGGGGCCCCAGATGTTGGCCCGCATGTAGTCCTCGTACGATAGGCCGCTCGCCTTCTCGATGATCGCTCCCAGCACGGTGTACCCGTAGGTGCTATACAGGTAATCCGTCCCGGGTTCGAAGGCGAGCTTCGCATCTTGGAAGACCTTCATGGCCCCGGCGAACGAGTCGTAATGGACGTTGGTCGCGCTCTCGCCCGCGCGTTGGTAGTGGCGAATCCCGGATGTGTGCGACAAGAGGTGGCTGACCGTGATGGGCCATTCCTTCTTCGGAAAATCGGGCAGGTAGGCGTGAATCTCCGCGTCGAGATCGATCTTCCCCTGCTCGACCAGCCTCATCACGCCCGTCGCGGTCATCGGCTTGGCGATGGACGCGGTACGGTGGACCATCGACGCGTCCGCCTTGCGCTGGCCCCCGATATCGGCGAACCCGGAACCGCCCTCGAACGCGACCTTGCCATCCGCCCAGATCGCCGCGGATATGCCGGGAGCAGGGGCTTCCTTGACGAAGGCATCCAGCGCGGCCTGCGCGCGTTCGGCGAGGGATTGTCCATTCGCCGCCTGCAACGCCGCCAAGACGGCAACCGTCCACAGCCTCGTAAACCACCCCGCTTGATGCATGTCCCGTTCTCCCTTGCTCGCGTTCGTCACCCAATACTAGCGGGTTGGACGCGCAAAAGGCACGGGAGGTTTGAAGCGGGTCGCCTCAGTCGCTATGGGCGCGAACGGCCTCGAGGCCGCGCAGCCACACGGCCGTCACGTCGCCGATATTCCGGACGGTGTGGGCCGTCCAGGCGGGGACGTGAATCTCGCGGCCCGGGCGCGGAAAGTGGGTCGCGCCCTTGAACACCAGCTCGACTTCGCCCTCGATGGGAACAATCACGGTGTCCGTCTCGTGGACGGCGTCGCGTTGTTCGTGGCCCGGTTCGGCGCTCAGATACGTGCAATAGTATCCGCGCTTGGCCAGTTGGCGGGCTTGGGTCTCGGGCAAGGGGGGCGTGGCGAGCATGATGTACGACCTCTTCGTTGGGCTTTCGTTACCCTACCGGGGCGCATGCGCACTTTATGGGGACGGGGCCACACGCGGAGGAATGGATCCGGGGACCCAGCCCGTGGCAAGGACGATTTTCATCCGTGCCATCCGCGCTATCCGTGGTTCAAGGCGGTTCATTTTTTGACCACGGATAACGCGGATGGCACGGATTTGCGAAAGTTGTGTTGATTTTCGCATGCCCGCGCTATAGACTGGTGGGTGTACAAAACTCGCCGCGCGGGGCCAAATCGCCGGACGGACCACGCGGACCGCGTGGCCCGCACGATCCACACGATGTGCGGCGGAAGGGGAGGCATCATGACGTCCGTTCGCACCGCACCACCGGGGAGGGACTTCACATGAGACGCCCATTCGTCCTGCTGTGCTTCGCGCTGATTTCCGCCTGCCTCACCGCCCGCGCCGAAGTGGTCACCTTCGAAGACCCGAACCTCGAGGCGGCGGTGCGCGACACGCTCGGCATCCCCACTGGCGACATCCAAGACACCGACATGGCAGGACTGACGTCGTTCGGCGCGGTGGGGCGCGGAATTACTTCGATTGTGGGGCTCGAACACGCCGTTAGTCTGACAGACCTCTATCTCTACTATAACGAAATATCCGACCTCGGCCCCTTGTCCGGTCTGACCTCCCTGACGACCCTCGATCTCTCCGGAAACCAGATATCCGACCTTGGCCCCTTGGCCGGTC
>CANKTP010000126.1 GCA_947486375.1 Candidatus Hydrogenedentota bacterium
CCTCCCCTATTTTCTCGCCGATGGAGCGCCAAGCCAAAAACTCGCGAATTTCATCCAACAACGACTCGACTTGAAAAACGCAAAGGCCAGGGGGCTCGCCGCATGATAAAATCAAACCCTTACAGGACGCAGAATGCGGTACTCACGAGTATATTGAGAATTTATAAAAATACACTTAAATCAATTAAAATTCATTCCCGATCTCGTCTCGTAAGCCCCCGTCCATAGACCCCGTCCGGCGCGTCTTCCAATTGTTTCGACTGTGGCCCTCACAATTCCCGGTGTCCATAGACCAGATGATCGGTCGAATCTCCGGCGCGCCTGTCCACGCCGTTGGGAATGCGCCTTGAGATACCTGTTCCTATTGCCGTGTCTGTCAAATCAATGGCGTCACCGAGGCACCCGCCGGACATCCGATCGGGCGCGCGCCATGCCCGGTGGGGCGGACGCACGAATTTGCCCCCGCCGGCGAAAACCAACCGGCGAGGGCATGGGGAGGGAGGAAACTTGGGGAGGGCGTTAGTTGATCGCTATCTTGCGGGGTTTTACGTCCTCGATCTTGTGAAGCGTGATGGTCAGGACGCCGTCGGCCATCTTGGCCTCGACATGATTGACGTTGATCGAATTGCCGAGCGCGAAGGCGCGGCGGAAATTCGCGGCGGTGCGTTCCTGCATTCGCAATGCCCCGCCGTGGCCGTTGCCCTCGCGTTTTCCGATCAGGACAAGTTCGCCCTTGACGACCTCAATCTCGACCCCTTCCCGGGCAACGCCCGGCATCTCGGCCTCGATGGTGAAGACGTTGGCGTCCTCGGCGATGTTCACGCGGGGGGCCGCGTACCGTTCGGTGGTGGCGGTGTTCATGGGTTTTTCCTTTCGGGTGTTGCGGCGGTTCTTTCCGCATGCGGTTGGTTCCAATGGGATGGAAAGAGCAACCGGCATGCCGGAATCGCCACTGGGACCCAAGCGTTTCGCTGGCAGGAACTTACGCCAATCCACGCTCCGCATCGCGGCACCGGGGACGCATGCAACCGATGCCTTTTGAAATAGGGATGTTCGATTCTGGCACGGTACGCGAAACAGGCCGGCCCTCGTTTCTCGGGACAATCAAGAATTGACAACCTTGGGGGTCTGTGTTATCTTGGCGACGGTGGTTTACGGCAGGTTTTTGCCCAAGTCTCGGCGGGAGGGTTAATGCGATGATCACGAAGCAAAGACGGTGGATATCATGTTTGGCGCTCGTAGTGGCCATTTCGGTCTGTGTCGGCACCGAAGCATCGCTCGCGCAAAGCTACGACCCCGACCAGGGAGTTCCCAAGCCCACCTTGCTCGAGAAACGTCTCGAAAAACTAGGGCGCGGCCTTAGCAATATCCTGTTCGGTTGGGCGGAAATTCCCCTGACTTTCGACCGCAAGATGAAAGAAGGCAAAGGCTTGGCATACCTCATTGGCGCTGTCCCCGTCATCGGCACGGCCAAGGCGTTCATCCGCACGGGAACCGGCGTGGTCGAGGTGTTCACCTTTGGCAAGACGAAACCCGACGTGAACTACGAGGCGATTCTCGAACCCGAGTATATATTCTAGGATGATCGCCTGGCAGAAACAGGGGGACGCGGTAATTGGGGTGGTGTCCTTGAGCGATGGGCGCGGAGCCAACGCCGCGATTGTCGGCGGTCGCGCCAACCCCAAAGGGGCCGTGATCATCGCTGCGGCCGCATCGGGAGCACCAGAGGCGCTGCCGCTCGGCGAAGCCATGGGGTTGCTTTCTCCCGGTTTCGTGGTGGACATCGTGTGCATGCAGGAACGCCTGCACGGGGAACACGGGCTCGAACGCCCGAATTTGTAGGCCGCGTTCCGGCCGTGCGGGGCCGGGGATGCGTTGAGTGGGAATGGAGGTTCTGTGTCATCCGCGGATACCCATGATATCGATTACCTCCTCGACGAGGTCATAACCCTTCCCAGTCTTCCCACGACCGTGGCAAACTTGACGGAATTGGTGAACGACCCGGCATGTTCACTGGCGATGGTCGGCAAGGTCATCGGGACGGACCCCGCGCTCGCCATCAAGTCCCTGCGCCTGGTGAACTCGGCGTATTACGGGCTGCGCGAGAAGATAACCTCGGTCGAGCACGCCGTCGTACTGTTGGGGCCCAAGGTGGTAAAGAACCTAATATTTACGGCCGCGGTATTCGACACCCTGAGCGAGGGCGAGGAATCCTTGCTGCGCCATAGCGTCTCCTGCGGCGTCGTCATGAGGACCCTTGTGGACTCGGGCGCCTCGAAGATGCGTTTCGCCAAGCCCGAGGAGTCCTTCGTGTTCGGGCTCCTCCACGACGTGGGCAAAATTATCTTTCAACAGTTCATGCCCGCCGAATACGGCCAGGTAATCCTGACCGCCGAGACGCGCGGGATTCCGCGCGTTCACGCGGAACGCGAGATTCTCGGGGTCGATCACGCCGAGCTCGGGGCGCGCCTCGCGGTCAAATGGAAACTCCCCGACGAACTGGCCGGGGGGATCAACGGGCACCACGACATTTCCCGGTGCCCGAACGAGGCGCACAAGGGGTTGGCCGCGTTGTTGTGCATCGCGGACAATATCTGCCACGCCAGCGGCTTCGCGGGCGCGGACGACGTCGCCCCGCCGGTACCGCCGGAAGCATGGGCGATTACCGGCTTGGACGGCCGCGCGATGATTCAAGTGCTCGATCGTTTCTTCGAATCCGTCAAGGACATCGACGAGCTGGTCGCGCTCGCCTGACGGCGGCCCCGCCGGTCGCGCCGGTGCCCCGCCATTGCCCACTCCGGGTGTTCGGCCCCGCGTCATGCGCCTGACCCATCTCCATTGTCGCGCGTTTCGTTGCCTCGACGAAATCGACCTCGCCCCGGCCCCGGGCCTGAATGTTATTCGCGGGAACAATGCGCAGGGCAAGACGAGTATTCTCGAGGCGATCTACTATGCGGCGACCGCCCGGAGCCATCGGACGAACGCGGACCCGGAACTGGTCGAATACGGAAAGGAGGCTTTTCACGTCACGATGAGGGCGCAACGCCGGGATCGTGAAGCGACGATCGAGGCCTCGTGGTGGAAAGGGGCCAAACGGTTCAAACTCAATGGCGTGGCCCAGCTCCGCCTGAGCGACATCCTCGGCAAGATCAACGTCGTCCTATTTACCCCGGAGGACCTCGAGTTGATCAAGGGCGGCGCGGCGGAACGCCGGCGCTACCTCGACGTGGAGCTATCGCAGCTTTCCCCCGCATATCTCGCGGCCCTGCAATCCTACCGGCACGCCCTGCGCCAGCGGAACGAATTGTTGCGCAAGGGGAACCCCGACGACGCCCAGATGGACGTGTGGGACAAACAGCTCGCCGCCCACGGCGAACTCGTGATCGCCGAGCGCGCGGCGGGCATATCCGAGTTGAGCGGCTACGCGCGGGACTCTTACGAAAACATCGCCCGGCACGAGCCGATGTCCCTGGCCTACGATCCGAACGTCGTGCCGGGGGAGCGCTTCGACGAGGTCCTGCGCAAGGCGCGGCAGACGGACATTCGGCGCGGCATGACCACCCACGGGCCGCACCGGGACGACATCAAGATTCTCGTCGGCGGCCATCCCGCGCGGAGCCATGCCTCGCAGGGACAACAGAAATCCGCGGCGCTCGCGATGAAGCTGGCCGGCCTGGAGTTGATTCATCGGCGGACGGGAGAGTACCCCATCTTGATGCTGGACGAGGTCTTGTCGGAGTTGGACGACGACCGCGCGGCACGCCTCTTCACGGGAATTGACGAGTCCGTCCAATGTATCGTGACCACCACCGAGCTGGACGGCCGGCGCCAACCATTTACCCGGGACGCGACGGAGTTCCGGATCTCCCAAGGCCGGATCGAGAATTCGTAACATGGCCCGGCAACAAAAAAAACCGCGCACGGCGAAGAAAGAACCCGAGGGCATCGCGAGCATCATCGCCGCGCTCAAGGCAGGCTCGGCCCTCACCAAGAGTTTCGACGAGGCGCGGCTCTGGGAGCGTTGGCCGGAGGTGGCGGGACCGCACCTCATGCCGCACGGGCGTCCCCTCGGGGTGCGGGACAACACGTTGATCATCGAGGTCGCGAGCGCCGCGTGGATGCACCGTTTCGCCTATTTCCGGTGGGACATTCTCAAGCAGGTCAATCGCCTGGCGGGCCGCGAATTGGCGTCGGACATTTTTCTGACGCTGGCACCGGACGAAAAACTGGAACCGCCACAACAGGGCGTATGAATCCATCGAGGCAGCCTCAAAATATGGGGGGTTGCCCTTGTTTTGTCGAGTCAAATTTAGTATACTTTGGCTCAATCCCGAATCCCCTTGAAGGGGCTTACTGTTTACAAGGGTAACCTTAATGTCTGACAAGACTTATGACTCCGGATCCATACAGGTTCTTGAGGGCCTCCAAGCCGTCCGGAAACGGCCCGCCATGTACATCGGCGACACGGGGACGCGAGGCCTGCATCACCTCGTTTACGAGGCGGTCGACAACAGCGTCGATGAGGCCCTCGCCGGGCATTGCTCGAAGGTCAACGTCACCGTCCATATCGACAACAGCATCTCGGTCGTCGACGATGGCCGCGGCATTCCCGTCGACAAATTCACCAACACGCAAGACCCGAAACTGAAGAACAAATCGACCCTCGAAGTCGTGATGACGGTCCTCCATGCGGGCGGAAAATTCGACAACGACGCCTACAAGGTCTCGGGGGGGTTGCACGGTGTCGGTATCTCCTGCGTCAACGCCCTTTCCGAATGGTGCGAGGTCGAGGTCAAGCGCGACGGGTTGACCTACTTCATGTCGTTCAAGCGCGGCGTGCCCGATGGCCCGCTCGAGACCCGCGCCAAGGTGAAGACCACGGGCACGCGGGTCACCTTCAAGCCGGACCCGGAGATTTTCGAGGACCTCGTCTACAACACCGAGACGCTGCTCAATCGCCTGCGCGAGCTGGCCTTCCTGAACAAGGGCATCAAGATCGTCTTCGAGGACGAGCGGGTCGAGGACGAACCCGTCGTCATGCAGTACAAGGGCGGCATCGTGGAGTACATCGAGTACCTTAACCGCAACCGCGAATCGCTCCACCGAAAGCCCATCTATTTCGAGTCGGCCAAGGACGAAGTCGAGTGTGAAGTCTCGCTCCAGTACACGACCTCGTACTCGGAGACCATCCTGAGCTTCGCGAACAACATCCATACCTACGAGGGCGGGACCCACCTGAGCGGGTTCAAGGCGGCCTTGACGAAGAGTCTTAACGACCACGCGAAGAAGAACAACCTCTTCAAGAAGGATGCCGCCGCCATCACGGGCGACGATTCGCGCGAGGGACTCACCGCCATCGTATCGGTCCGGGTGAAGAGCCCCCAATTCGAGGGGCAGACCAAGATGAAGCTCGGCAATAGCGAGGTCCAGGGCATCGTCAACTCGATGGTCTACGAGGGCTTGGTAAACTATTTCGAGGAAAACCCTACCGTCGGCAATCGTGTCGTCACGAAATCGCTCGACGCCGCGCGCGCCCGCGAGGCCGCCCGCAAGGCGCGCGACCTGACCCGCCGCAAGGGCCTTCTCGATGGGTTTTCGTCGCTCCCCGGCAAACTGGCCGACTGTTCCGAGAAGGACCCCGCCCTGTGCGAGATATTCATCGTCGAGGGCGACAGCGCGGGCGGCACGGCCAAGCAAGGCCGCGACCGAAAGTTCCAGGCCATCCTCCCCATCCGCGGCAAAATCCTCAATGTCGAGAAGGCCCGCGTGGACAAGATGCTAGGGAACAACGAAATCCGTTCGCTGATTACCGCGCTGGGCGCCGGGTTCGGCAAAGAGGAAATGAAGCTCGAGAACTTGCGGTATCACAAGGTCATCATCATGACCGACGCCGACGTGGACGGCGCTCACATTCGCACGCTGCTGTTGACGTTCTTCTTCCGCCAGATGCCCAGCCTCATTCAAAAGGGCCATTTGTACATCGCGCAGCCGCCGCTGTACTACGTGAAAAAGGGAAAGAAAGAACGTTATTTCTCGACCGAGGAAGAGAAGGAACAGTTCATCATGGAGCTGGTCCTCGACAATCACAAGGTCACCGCGAAGGGCGAGGACGGCAAGGAACTCAAGCTCCAGTTGAAGGGGCTTCTCCGGGCCTTCAGGACGGCGAACGAGCGGCGGCGCATGGTCGTAAGGCTGCACCGGCTCTACGGCGCGGTGCCCGGCATGATCGAGGCGGCCCTCTCGTTGCCGAAAGAAAAAGTCCTGGATCCTGCCGCGCTCAGCGCGTCCGACCGGGCCAAGGTTTTTGGAGACGACGCCGACATCATCAACACGGCGCAAGAGCAGCTCGAACTCGATACGAATGGCAATGGAAACGGACCGCATCGGATCGTGCGGCGGGCGAACCAGATCGACCTGGCGTTCTTCAAGAGTCACGAGTTTGCCGTGCTGCGCGCCCATGCGAATCCCTTCGAGGGCATCGGCATGCCGCCCTTCAAGGTCCATGACGACAAGGGGGAACTCCTGATCGAGACAAGCGATCTCATCGAGCTTCACGGGTTCCTGCTGGCCATCGGGCAAAAGGGTATCTCGATGCAGCGCTACAAGGGCTTGGGCGAGATGAACTCCGAGCAGCTCAAGGAAACGACCATGGACCCGAACAAGCGCACGATGCTGAAGGTCACGGCGGATGACGAGACCGTGGCCAACGAAATCTTCGAGACGCTCATGGGCGAGCACGTCGAGCCGCGAAAGGCCTTCATCGAAAAACACGCCGCCGAGGTCAGGAACCTGGATGTGTGATCGCCTTGGGTGGAATTCGGGAATAGGACCTATGGGACCTTTGGGACACATAGGAGGAATAGGGCGCGAACGACTTTTCCCAGTGATATCCGCAAATGGGGACCCGCCCAAGAATCTCCCGTGTAAGACGCCGTCGGCGAGCGCCGCACGCATTCGTAACTCCCATACGTCTCATGAGTCCCATAAGTCCTATGCCACGATAGCGGCATTCATTGCGAACGAATAGACAGGAAACAGCATGTACTCCGAGAACGAACACGTCGTTGACATAGCCATTGATAGCGAGCTGCGCACGTCGTTCATGGACTATTCCATGAGCGTCATCGTGAGCCGCGCCCTCCCCGATGTGCGGGACGGGCTCAAGCCCGTTCACCGGCGCATCCTATATGCCATGCACGAACTCGGCCTCTCCAGCACGCGTCCCTTCCGGAAGTCCGCGGCGGTGGTCGGCGACACGATGGGTAAATACCATCCCCACGGCGACAGCCCCATCTACGAGGCCATGGTTCGCCTCGCCCAGCAGTGGAGCATGCGCTATCCGCTGGTCAACGGCCAGGGCAACTTCGGGTCCGTCGACGGCGACAGCCCGGCGGCGATGAGGTACACCGAGGCGCGCTTGATGGCCCTTACCGCGCGGATGCTCGGCGACATCGACAAGAACACCGTCGACATGCAGGACAGCTACGATGCGCGCCTCAAGGAGCCGACGGTGCTCCCGGCGGCCATCCCGAACCTGCTCGTCAACGGCTCGTACGGCATCGCCGTGGGCATGGCCACCAGTTGTCCCCCGCACAACCTCACCGAGGTGTGCAACGCGATCGTCCACTACATCGACAATCCCGAGGCCACCTCGGCCGGGTTGACACGCTTCGTGACCGGCCCCGATTTCCCCACGGGGGGCATCATCTGCGGCACCGAGGGACTGCGTAGCGCCTACGAAACGGGCCGGGGAAAGGTCACGGTGCGGGCGAAGGCCCACGTCGAGAACAACCCGGCGAACAACAAAGACAGCATCATTGTCACCGAAATCCCGTACCAGGTGAACAAGTCGCGCCTTCTCGAGAACATCGCCCAGTTGGTCCGCGACAAAGTGGTCGAGGGGATCACCGACCTGCGCGACGAGTCCGACAAGGACGGGATGCGGATCGTGATCGAGGTCCGCAAGGGGGACGAGCCGGAGGTCATCCTCAATCTGCTCTACAAGCACACGCAGTTGCAGGACTCGCACAGCATCATCATGCTGGCCCTTGTCAACAACATGCCCAAGGTGCTCTCGCTCAAGGAGATCATCCATTACTACGTCGAGCACCGCCTCGTCATCATCGAGCGCCGGACACGCTTCGACCTCGAGCATGCCGAGGCCCGCGCCCACATCCTCGAGGGCCTCAAGATCGCCATCGATCACATTGACGAGGTCATCAAGATCATCCGCGCCGCCGCCGATCCCGACATGGCCCGCGCGCAACTCATCTCCCGCTTCGGCCTGAGCATCGTCCAGGCGAACGCCATCCTCGCGATGCGCCTGCGCCAACTGACGGGGCTCGAGCGCGAGGAACTCGAAAAGGAGTACCTCGAACTCCTCAAACAGATCGAGATTTTCCGCGCCATCCTGTCGAGCCGGAAGAACATGCTGATCGTCGTCCGCAAGGAAACCGAGGAACTCAAGGCCGAGTACGGCGACGAACGCCGCACGCAGATTCTCGGCGAGATAGGCGACTTCTCCGTCGAGGACCTCATCGCCGACGAGGACATGGTCGTCACCATCTCGAACAGCGGCTACATCAAGCGTCTCCCCGTCAGCACGTACCGCCAGCAGCGCCGCGGGGGCCGCGGGGTGGCGGGGATGGACACAAAGGACGAGGATTTCGTCAAGGACATCTTCATCGCCTCGACGCACCAATATCTCCTGTTCTTCACGAACACGGGCCGCCTCTACTGGCGCAAGGTCCACGAACTGCCCAAGGCCAACCGCACCGCGCGCGGCCGCGCCATCGTCAACCTCCTCAGCCTCAAGGGCGAGGAGACCGTGACGGCCTTCCTGCCCGTGCGCGATCTCAAGGACGAGTCGAAGTTCATCCTCATGGTCACCAGCCAGGGCACCATTAAGAAGACCGCCCTCAAGCATTTCGGCAATCCCCGCGAAGTCGGCATCGCCGCCATTGACCTGGACAAGGGCGATCAGCTTGTCGAGGTCATGCTCACCTCCGGCGAGGACAATATCCTGATTGCCACGCATCTCGGTATGGCCATCCGTTTCCCCGAGAAGGACGTCCGCCCCATGGGCCGAACTGCCCGGGGCGTGATCGGCATCCGGCTCGATACGGGCGACCGCGTCATCGGCGTTTCGCTCGCCGACGACGAGAGGACCGTGCTGAGCGTGTCGGAAAATGGCTTCGGGAAACGCACCAAGGTCGGCGAATACCGGCTCCAGCACCGGGGCGGCCAGGGCATCATCAACATGAAGACCTCCGACCGCAACGGCAACATTGTCGCGATGCTCACCGTCGACGATCGCGACGAGCTCGTCCTCGTCAGCACCGAAGGCGTCGTCATCCGGACCAGCGTCAAGGACATCCGGACCATCGGCCGGAACACCCAAGGCGTCAAGCTCATGACCCCGACCGACGGGGCCAAGGTCAGCGCCGCCGCGCGCGCCATTGCGGAGTCGAAGGAAGAGTTGATGACCGAGGACGGGGCTGGCGAGGAAAAATAGGGGCGTCTCGGGCGGGGACCGTGTTTGGCTCAGCCCAAACCCTGGCTCTTCGCGTAAGCCTGCAACTGTTCGCGGAGTAGCTTGCGGCCCCGGAACAACCGCGACATGACCGTGCCGATCGGGCACCCCATCGCCTCGGCGATTTCCTTGTAGGATTTGTCCTCGATGTCGGCCATGACCACCGCGAGCCGGAACTCGGGCGGAAGTCCCTCGATGGCCGCCTTCACCTTGTCGTCCAGGAGTTCGACCACGTCGGCATACGAGGTGCCCCGCGTCTCGATAAACACCTCGGGATCCGCCGAGACACTCGGGGCTGGCTCCATGCCGGAGAGCTCGACGGTGATGGGCTGCCGGATCTTGCGCCGGTACTCGTTGATGAAGGTGTTCCTAAGGATGGTCAGCAGCCACGCCTTGATGTAGGTCCCCTCCTTGAACCGATCATGGAAGCGAAGGGCCTTCAGGATGGTGTTCTGGGTCAAGTCTTGGGCATCGGCGGGGTTGCGGGTGAGACGAAGGGCGACGGCATAGAGCATCTGGAGCTGCTCAAGGACAAGCCGGTCGAATTCCGGGTTGCGGGGCGCGACGGCACGAATCGCGCCAGGTTCAAGTACGTCCAATTCCTTTGACTCGAGGTCATTCACCGCGTAATCTCAACTCACTCAAGCAGTTACGTGATCGCCCTTGGCTCTGGCCGCAGGAATATTCCCATGGCGAGCTCGGGAATATTCCCATGTATCAAGCCAAGCCTAGCAGGAATATTCCCCGAACACAACCACCCCCCATATCCATTCCTTACGGAAATGCCCGCCGGAGTAGCTCGTAGATTCCCCCGAACGCCCCATTGCTGAGCACCAAAACCACGCTGTCCCCGGTGACCGAGCCCCGCAGTTTCCCGACGATTTCATTCGCTCCCTCGGCGTAATGAGCGATGACATTTCGCTCGTCGAGGGCAACGCAAATTGCCTCGCGATCAAGGCGCGATTCTGCCGGAATCTTCTCGGCCCGGTGAATCGGACCCAGCCAGACCTCATCCGCCACGGCAAGGGCATCGATGATTTCGCCCTGGAAACGGTTCGTCACGGTGGTGTTCGAGCGAGGCTCGAAGAGAACGATGAGACGTTGATGTGGCCACCGAAGGCGCGCGGCGGCGATGGTTTCGCGCATGGCGGTGGGATGGTGGGCGAAGTCGTCGACGAAGATAATGCCGCCGGACTCGTGAAATACCTCCATGCGCCGCTTGATTCCCCGGAACGACGGAAGCGCGTCGGCAATGGTCGACGGCGACGCCCCGGTCGACGCCGCCACCGCGATGGCGGCGGCAACGTTCTGAAGGTTATGCCGGCCGGCGAGCGGCGACATGAAATGCCCCCACAGCATGCCCAAGTGGTGCAGCGTGAAGTGCGCGAGCGGGCCTTCCTGCCGGGCGAGCTCGATTCGCCAGTCCGCCTCGGCGCCAAACCCGTAGGTGGACACCGGACAAAAAGCATGGCCGGCCAAGGCAAGGGCGCGGGGAGAATCCGAACAGACAATTAGGTGTCCGGATCGGGGAATTTGCCGGAGCATGCGCTGGAACGCAAGCTCGATCTCCTCGATGTCGCGGTAGATGTCGCCGTGGTCGAACTCGACCGAGGTCACCACCGCCGTGTGCGGGAGGTAATGAAAAAACTTGGCCCGCTTGTCGAAGAAGGCCGTGTCGTATTCGTCGCCCTCGACGACGAAGGGTCCGTCCTCGCGCCCAAGCCGGGCCGAATGTTCGAAGTCTAACGGTTGTCCCCCGATCAGAAAACCCGGATACGCCCCCGCCTCCTCGAGCAGGAACGCCGTGAGCGCGGTCGTCGTCGTCTTGCCGTGTGTGCCCGCAATCACGATGGGTTTTCGCCGCCGCAAAATCGTGTCCTTCAACCATTCCGGAAGGCTCGTGTAGTGGAGCCCCCTTTCGAGTACCGCCTCGACCTCGGCATTTCCCCGGCTCAGGGCGTTGCCGATGATGACGATGTCGGGCGCCCATTCGAGGTTCTCCGCCGCGAACCCGGGCGCAACAGAAACATGGAGCGCCTTCACCATGTCCGACGCGGGGGGATATAGGTCGACGTCGCTGCCACGGACCTCCCACCCAGCCTCGAGCGCGAGCCGCGCACCGGCCACCATCGCCGTGCCGCCGATTCCGATGAAGTGTACTCGCGGCGCGCGCGGGGCCGATCCATACGGGATCCATTGCATGCCTCAGTCCTTGAGCTTCTTCAACAACTTGTCCCGTTCCGCGCGCGACTCGTCCGAGAACCATCGATCGAGAAATGCCTCCAAGTCGTCGGAGTCCGGATGTTCGGGGGCATCGAGCACGCCATAGCGTGCCTTGATTTGTGCATAGGCCGTCGGGGCCTTTTTCGCCAGCCCGGA
>CANKTP010000127.1 GCA_947486375.1 Candidatus Hydrogenedentota bacterium
GCTACCCCAATCCATGTAGGCCCTCGCAAAACCCCAACGGGAAAACTCCGCCTCGATCAGCCCCGAAAAACAAAAACTAACGAGGACCGGATTTGCTCGATTCCCATTTCACGCCGCTGCACTTGCGCTCGGCCGGTTGACACCTTGTCGCGCCGTGGGATAGTCTGCCACCGGTGGTAACCGAGGAACCCGACGAATGCGATATAGAGCCTTATTTGTGTGCGGACTTGCCGGGGCGCTGGCGGGATGCAGTACCCTGCCCAAGCAACCCGAGATCAAGACGGCAGGGATCACCCCGCCCCATCTTCAACCCGGAGACGCCGCCATCATCGCGGTCGAGATTCAGGATCGGTTCAACATCGTTCACAAAGTCGAGGGGATCGTGAAGGAAGACACCGCCATCGTGTTCCGGCTGAAGGACGATGGCGTGGCGCCGGATGCGAAGGCGGACGACAATATCTGGACGCTCCAGGTAGACGTGCCCTTCAACGCGCCCGCAGGCGATTTCGGTTTGACCCTGACGGCCTACGACGACAAGGGGCAGCCAATTCTCATCGACGACGCGAACGGCGACGCCACGCCGCTCGCCGCCAGCTTTACCCTCGCCATCGAGTGGCCGAAACCCGCCGCGCCGGAACCCGCGGCGCAGCCCTAGATGACGGTCCTGGCCGCGCTGGTTTGGGCGGCGCTGTCCCAACCCAACGTCATCCTGATTTCCGCCGACACGCTGCGTGCGGATCATCTTGGTTGCTACGGTTATTCCTTTCCCGTCTCGCCGAATATCGACCGCCTCGCGGCGGAAGGACTTCTCTTCGAGGACATGAGCTGCGAGGTCCCCTTGACCTCGCCTTCCTTCGTCTCGATGATGACCTCGCTTCCGCCTCGCATGACCGGCGCCACCCGCAACGGCCTTGCCCTCCCGGCGGACGTGCCCACCGTCGCCGAACAATTTCGCGCCGCCGGCTACGAGACCGTGGCCGTCCTCAGCAATTGGACGCTCAAGGCGCACCTGTCCGGCCTCGGGCGCGGGTTCGACGTGTACGAGGACCGCTTCCACAAGAGGCGTTGGGGAATTGTCAAGGCCGAGCGCGATGGGGACGAAGTGGCCCGAATCGCCCTCGAATTGCTTGCCGCGCGCGATCCAAGCAGGCCCTTGTTCGCATGGTTCCACTTTTCGGACCCGCACGCCCCATACAACGTGCACCGCGATTTTAACCCGTCGAAGGCGCTCGCAACGTCGAGCGCGCGGGGAGCGAAAAAATCCCTGCGCTACGACTCAGAAATCGCCTATATGGATTACTGGATCGGCAAGCTGATGGATGCGCTACCCAAGGAGAACACCTTCATCGTGTTTGTTGCCGACCACGGGGAGAGTCTCTGGGAACACGATTACCTTGGGCACGGACGTCGAATCTACCAGACCTGCTTGCACATTCCCTTTGCCGTCCGCGGACCCGGAATCGAGCCTGGACGAAGCCGCATTCCGGCCCGCGGCGTCGACGTGGGGCCGACCTTGCTGGGATTGGCTGGAATAGCCCGCCTCGAGGGAATGCAGGGGGCGGATTTACTCCGGGACGCGGTGGCGGCCGACCGGGTCCGTGTCGTCGAGACCTACGGCGGCGCGGTACCAAAACTGCCGGGCGCGAAAAACATGATGGCGGATGCGGGTCCGCAACGCCAGGGGGTGGCGGTCGAGGGCTGGAAATTGATTTTGGACGGGCCGAGAGCGGAGTTGTACCGGCTCGCGGACGATCCGATGGAAACGAGGAACCTCGCGGCGGAACATCCCGGGAAGGTGGCGGAATTGCGGGCGTTGATCGCGGAATGGGATGAGGCGACGCCCCGACGGGTCGCGGGGAAGGAGAACCTCTCCGGCGACGACAAGGATGCCTTGGAGAGTTTGGGGTATATTAAGTAACGGAGCTTGCCACCTCTTTCCGAAAGTGCGCACCGGGCCATCCACGTTTGCTCGAGGCCCCGCAGACGAGCAATCCTTCAAGGAACCTTCGTTTGAACAATGATGTCGATACACTAATTCGCAAGCTGGAGGCGTCCATCGCCTCAGGGCAGTTCGTGGATGTCGAATCGGACACGGTCGAACTGAAGCCTGTTCCATCCGACAGCGGGAGTTGGAAGGAGATCTACGTATCGGCATGTGCCTTCCTCAACTCGCGCGGCGGCATGATCGTCCTCGGGGTGAAAGAGGAGCAGGTTGGAAGGGATCGCCGGTACGTTTTCACCGGCTGGAGATCGGATGCCGAACCGAAGTTGGCGCAGCTGCCATCGCGGTTTACCGAAAGGGACCGCACGAAGGCAGATATCCCGGATGCATTTCCAGAGCCAATCTTGCGGGATTTCTCGCGGGGACAGATTGCAATTCAGCTTGTCGACGCGCTCGCGGCGGATCGAAAATACGTGTTCTACGAGGGGAAGGCGTATCTTCGGCAGTTAACCGGGGACCACGTCATTGGCGAGGACGCGATCGCGCGGCAGGAAGAGTTCAAAAGGGAGGCGATGCATGCCCGTGAGTTGCAACCCGTTCCGGGAGTGACCGCGAGCGATCTTGACGTGGACAAGCTGAACGAGTTTATCACCCTCCTAAATCGACCCAAGCGAATCGAAACCATGAAACCGGACATCGCCGCGGCGATGCCGTTTCTCGAACGAAAGTATTTTGTCAAGGACGGCGAAGTCACGACGCTGGGGGTCCTCGTATGCGGTCGTCATCCGTCGGATCACCTTGGATTTCGGTGCCACGTCCATTGTTATGTAAACACATCGCGACATGGCGTGAAGGACAAGCAAGACTTCGTAGACAACATAATTCCCCTGATGGAAGACGCCAATATCTACGCGAATCGCAATATCCACGTTGGGATATCCCCGGAACTCGGCGGGAAACGCCGGCCCGAGTATCCGGAGGAACTGCTCCGTGAGACGATTAACAACGCGCTCGCGCACCGGGATTACTCCATCAACAAGCAGATCAGCCTCGATATCGTCCACAGGGAACACCTGTCGATTATGAATCCGGGGCGCTTTCAGCCTCATCTTTTGATCGAGATTCCCGACCGATCGCGACCGATTAAGCGAATCATCCCCGAGGCGAAGCCGCAGAACCCGAAACTCGCTGACGTTCTTCGTGTCTTCCAAAAGTGGGAGGGCCGTGGATATGGGATGGCGACATTGGTCGATGCCTGTCTTCGAAACGAGATCGATCTTCCGTATTACATGTTTCGCACGGAGGAAGTGCGGCTCACTATTCGCTCGGGCCGGCTGCTCGACGACGGCATGGAGCGACTTTTCGATGCGTTTGAAGGCTACGTGGTCAGGAAGGCGAGTGGGCATCGTCTCACGGAACCGCAGAAAACTGTGTTGGCGTACCTGATAAAGTCGGAACGGGACAATTTGCGTTTCCGGTATACGATCCTGCTGACCCCAGACAACAATCATTTTTCAGAGTTGACGGTGCTGGAAGGATTCGGCCTTATCGAGAAACACCCAAGCTCCACGCCGATTCATCCCGTGTACGTCGTCGACCCGGTGTTGGTCAGGACAGACTATACGGCCGAGCTTCGGGCAATTTTTGGAGTTGGCTTTGATGGACTTGATGAGTTCCGGAAGCGAGTTTTGGGCGTGATGTATCGACACGGCCGGTACTCTAAACTCGGCGTGGCCAGCGCGAAGGACGTGAGTTATGCATTGTGGCACGACGAGCACGGTTCGAGGGAAGACATCAAGGAATTCGACAAGCATTATCGCAAGGTGCGCCGTATTGTGAACGATCTCACGAGGTCCAACTTCATCGCGAAAAAGGCGGGGTCGAAGGGTTACGTCTTGGACGAAACTGCGGCCACAACCGGCCTTCCCTATTCGTAGCCTTCGCCATGGCGCACACGCAGGCCTAGTCTATAGAGCGCGCCCCCGATAGAATCGCGCGATGCGCACGGGCGCTATGCCCATGTACCACATGGCGACTACAAGCTGATTGCGGAGGACGGCGCGCGCAACACCGAGACGTTGCCAACGGCGGGCGGAGGTGATTATGGCAGCCTTCGCCGTCCGTACGCACCCGAGTTTCGCCGCGCGGCGCACGAGGTCGAAATCCTCGAGAACGGGAAGATCCCGGTAGCCGCCAAGTTCCCGGAAGGTGTCCTTCCGAATGAACAAGCCCTGATCGCCATATGGACTGCGAAGCCATATCGAGCGCCAGTTGGCCCACCAGGACATCGCACGAAGCGCGGGTGTCGACTCATCGACGGAGAATCGGAACGCCCCAAGGGCCGCGTGATCGAGGATGTCGCGCACCCGGGACACGTAGTCTTCAGGCAGGCGGGTGTCGGCGTGGAGGAAGAGCAGGATACGTCCGCGGGCTTTTGCCGAGGCGAGGTTCATCTGGCGAGCGCGACCGGGCGGGCTGGTGACGATGCGGGCGCCCAGGGATTCCGCGCGGGCGACGGTGTCGTCGGTGCTGCCACCGTCCGCAACGATGACCTCAATGGGCGCAAGGGTGGATTGGGCGCTGCGGATGGCGGCCTCGATGCCGCTTGCTTCGTTGAGGGCGGGAATGATGACGGAGATTTCGCAGGGGTCCGCGCGGCCTGAGGCGCGTTCCCAGACGTCGAGGTCCTCGGGGCGATCGACATCGCCGAGGGGGGCCATGCGAGCGACCGATATCCCCGCCTGGTCGAGGTTGTGTAGCGTTTCGGCGAACACGTTCGGTCCGCCCCATTCGACGTTGGCGAAGGCAGTGGTGCGTGCGCGGGACCGTCCCCGTCGCGTGAAGCCGATGAGGTAGTAGCCGCCGTCGGTGGCGGGGCCTACGACGGCATCGGCATGACGAAGTCGATCGAAGGCGGCATCCAAAACTCCGGATGTGAGTTCGGGACAGTCCGAGCCGATGAGGACCACGCGCTCGAGGCCCGAGACGAAGGCATCGTCGAGCGCGCACGCCATGCGCTCGCCCAGGTCGCCCTCGCCCTGGAGAGCGAGCATGGTGTTCGGAAGCCATTCGCGGAACTCGTCTGCGGTGGCGCCGGTAATTCGCACTTCGACGGCGGCGCGAGAACCGCGCGCGGCGGCGTGGGCGATTTCGGTCATGCGGCGATGGAGGCCGGCCGCACCGGCATCGCCCAGCGCGGGGATGAGGCGGGTCTTCGCCTTTCCCGGTTCGGGGAACCGGGTGAAGAGAACGACGCGTTCGTGCGAGCCGCGGCGGGTTCGGCGGCGATGGCGCAGGGCGCTGAGGAAAATGGTCGCGAGGATTCTGTATCCCGCGCCGAAGACGCCGCGCAAGGTCCCGGAGACTTTCGAGCGACCGACGCGGCGGCGGTAATCGACGGGAACCTCGGCGCAGCGCACGCCCGCGAGGACTGCCTTGATCTGCATCTCGACCGTCCAGCCGTAGTCGGGATCGGCCATGCGCCACGCGCGGAACGACTCGAAACGCGCCGCTCGAAACGGGCCCAGATCGGTGAAGCGCGTGCCCCAGAAAAACCGGATCAGCGCGCAGGCAAGGATGTTTCCAAACCGGGCCTGCGGGGCCAGCGCGCCGCGTTCGCGATGGCCCAGCGCCCGCGAACCGATCACGAGGTCGGCCTCGTCCCGAGCGATCGGATCGACCAGGCGGTCCATTTGTTCGGGATGGTCGCTGAAGTCGGCGTCGAGGAAAACAACGATGTCCGGGTCGCGTAGCGCCGCGAGAGCGGCGAGGCAGGCGGAGCCGTAGCCACGGCGGGAGGCGTGGGCAACGCGGGCTCCATGGGACTCCGCCACGGCAACCGTGCGGTCGCTCGAGCCGTTGTCGCCGACGACGACGTCGTCGACCCATCCCGGGATGGCGTCGAGGACCTTGCCGATGGAGGCCTCCTCGTTCAGTGCGGGGATCACGACCGCGACGCGGGCGCCGTGCCTCATGCGGGCGACTTCTTTCGTGCGTGGAACCATTCCCACGCGAGCAGCGCGAAGGTGGGCGCGAACTCCAGCCAGACCAGCTGTTGGTGAAACACGTTGACGTTACCGCGCGCGTCGAAATGAAACTTGAGGTAGTACAGGGGGAGCATCGCGGTGAGGATGAGGAGCGACGCGCGCGGACGCAGGGCGAGGAAGGGGAGCATCCACGCATAGTACCAAGGGAAAAACGTGGGCCCGACGAGGAGCGCCGCCGCGAGGAACAAGGCAATGCGATCGCAGAGACTCTCCCCGCTTTTCGCGCGCGTCCAGCAAAGACGTAGCATCCATGCGGCAAGAAGCAAGGCAAGAAATATTCGCGCGATGGTGTTCGCGGAGCCGTTCGAGTCCCAACCAATCACCCCGGCCATGACTTCAGCGGCGACGAGCAGTCCCATGAACAGCGTGTCGTTCATCTCCCACGACTTTCCGTAGGCGATGAAGCCCGATGGTTCGCCGAGGTGCAGCACTGGGTGCATCGGCGCGACGAGAATCGCCGCCGCCACGCCCAGCACCGACAACGTGATCGTCACCCGGCGGCGCGAGAGATCGCCGAAGCGGCCCATGAGCGGCACAAGGGCGAGTGGCCAGACCTTGATCGCGGCCGCGATTGCAAGCAACACGGACGCGGCGGAGGCGCGGTGTCGCAATACGAACCAAAGTGCGCCGAGTACCGAGGGAAGCGCGAGCACGTCCATGTGGGCCGAGTTGACGGTTTCCTTCACGAGGAGGGGGTTCCACCAATAGATGAGCAGCCACACTTGCGGGAGGCCGAGTTGGCGCAGGAGAAGAAAGAGCAGGGCGAGCGTTGCGCCATCGAACGACAGGAGAACCGCCCGCCACGCGAGCAAGCTCCACGGATGAATGAGGTGGGCGAGGGCGAACACGGCCTGGGCGACCGGCGGATAGATGGTGCCGAACCGCGGGTGATTCACGCGGGAGAAGACATCGCCCGATGCCACGGCCAATGCGCGAAGGGCGGCAGGCGCATCGGCGCCGCGTAGATCGTTCGGCGTGTAGGCGAAGGAATTGTGGCCGTTGGCCACGAGGCCGCCGTCCCAGAGGTAGCGATAGAAATCGTCCTCGAGGATCGGCGTGGAGGCGAACCACGCGGCGCGCATCGCCGCGCCGATGAGCAGCACATAGGCGAGGTGGCATTGGACAAAGCCCCGCGAGTGGACAACGAGCGCGACGGCGACGAGATAGGCCGCGCCCGCGAGCATCATGAGGGCGACAAATTGGAGCGTCGGGCGGGCGAGCGGGGCGCCGCCGTAGGTGTATTGCGAGGAAAGGAGCGCGAGGACGATGGAGAGGGCGACGAGCGCGAGGCCGGTAGTGACTAGGATCGCCCGTTTCACGACGGCTCCGTTCCGCCAGTGGCTATTGTTCGTTCAAGGCCCAGTCGTAGTCGGTGTAGCCGACTTGATACGCGCTCGTCAGGAGGTAGTCCGCGTCGCTCTCCGTCAGGTGCTTCGCGCAGAAGCGCAGGACGGCGCTCATGGTCTTGCCGTGGCCGGAAAGCAGCGCGTCCTGGCCGTACACCGGCACGAAGTCGTCGCCGAACCAATCGAAAATGGCCGAGATGTGCACGGCGTTGGCTCCGCGATCGATGCGCAGGTTTCGCGGTTCGAGGACAAACCGGCGGGACTGATCGGCGAGTTGTTCCTCGATGCGTTCGCCGGCATAGGCCTCGTTTCGCAGCGGTGGACATGCGATGGAGGCACACACGATGGCAACGTGGATTCGGGGTTCGTTGAACTGCGCACGCAGGATTTCGTGCTCGATGGCGTCGAGCGTGCGGGGCACGCCAATGATGGACATGGTTTTCGTGTCCCACACGCCATCGATCTGGCGGATGCTGTTCCCGGGAAACCGCAGCCCGGCGATGAGACCGCCCTTCTTAATCGGGTAATTGTCGACAATGTATTTCAAGGTGATGGCGTTGTATGCGTTTATCCAGAATGCGAGCTGCCGGGGCTTGTCCCACGCGCCGTATTCGGACTGGGCCAGCGATCCCAGCGCCGCGACGTACTCGTCGAGCGACGCGGCATCTTCCTTGAGGGCCTTGTAGTTCACCAAGCCCTTGCCGTTGACGTGTTCGCGTAGAAGCGTATCGTATGCGGCGGCTGAATACGGGCCGGCGGGCGCGGACACCTTGTTCATCGTGGGTTCGATCCCAGTGGCGGTTAGTTCGTTGTCGTTGCATGCGGCGAGAGCGCAGACTATTGCTGCCATGTGTGCGATGGCGTTGCGGCGAGTCATACGAGCGAGCCGCCGCACGAGGATCCGGCGCCGGCCGTGCAGGCAAAACAATGATCACCGGTGGCGATGGTTCGTTGGAGCAGGGCGGCTGGGTCGACCTCGTGTACCGAACGGCCCTGGGCGCCGGGCGCGGGCAGGCGAAGCGCAAGATTAAAGTCGCAATCATAGAGAATGCCGTCCCACGCGACGGAGATTTGGTGGCGGCACATGAGGCGGCCGACGGTGCCGGGATTGAACGTGGCCTTCAGGCGACCGAGGTACGTGTCGAGGGTGTGCGCGCGCCGGAGGTCGGCCCGGAAACGGCCGATGGGAACGTTGGTGATGGTGTAAAGCCCCGTGAAGCGAATGCCGAAACGCTCGAATAGCGCCTTCCGATAGTCGGCCTCGAGGCCCGCTTGGGGCGGCGGAAGCGAGGGCCCGCCGGGATTGTAGACGAGGTGCAGGGGAAGCCCGCCCTCGACGCCGTAGCCGAGCGCGTTGAGCCTCCGAATCGCCTCGATGCTGTCCCCATACACTCCGTCGCCGCGTTGTTTGTCGACGTTCTCCTCGAGGTAGCATGGAAGCGAGGCGATCAGCTCGACGCCGTGGTCTCGCAAGAATCCAGGCGTTTCTTCGTGGCCGGGTTCGAGGAGGATGGTCAAGTTCGTCCGGACGATGACGCCAAGACCCGCCTCGCGCGCGGCGATGACGAACTCGCGGAATCGCGGATGCATCTCGGGTGCGCCGCCGGTGATGTCCAGCGTCGTCGCATCGAGGGCCCCCGCCAGCCGAAGCACCGCCTCCATCGTGCGCCAGTCCATTTCCTCCTTGCGTCGCGGCGAGGAATTCACGTGACAATGATGACAAGTCAGGTTGCAGCGCAAGCCGATGTTCACCTGGACGGTATGCAGGCGAGCGGCGCTGACGAGGCCCGTGGATTCGCCGCAGGCGACGCATTGGTCGAAATCGGGTCCGCCTTTCCCGGTTTCGCGATCAAGCTTCAGAACCGACATGCTTACTCCACTGCACTGGGGGTGCGCCACGCGAATGGGCAGGCTACACCAGCGTTTCGAGTTCCGCGACCAAATCCTTGAAATGCTTCATGGCGGCATTGACCGGTTCCGGGCTTTCGAGATCGACGCCCGCGTTCCGAAGGAGATCGAGCGGGTAATTCGACCCGCCGCCCTTGAGGAAATTCAGGTACCGATCCCTCTCCGCCTTGCCGCCGTTCAACACCGCCTGCGATAGTGCAATGGCTGCGGACAGCCCAGTGGCATATTTGTAGACGTAGAAGGCGCGGTAGAAGTGGGGGATGCGCAGGCCCTCGAGGGTGAGCTGCGGATCGATGACGAACTTCGGGCCCCAATACGCCCGCAACAGCTTCCCGTATTCCTCGCGCAGGCAATCGAGCGTCAAGGGCTCGCCGGCCTCCGCGATCTCGTGGATGATCTTCTCATATTCCGCGAACATGGTCTGCCGGATTATCGTGCCGCGAATCTCCTCGATCTCGCGATTGATCAGCCGCGCCATCTGTTTCTTGTCGCGCGCCCGATCCATGAGGTGCTTGTTTAACAGTTGTTCGTTGAACGTCGAGGCGACCTCGGCCACGAAGATGGTGTAGTGGTAGTACTGGAAGGGTTGGTTGCGCGCGCTGTAGTGCGTGTGCATCGAATGTCCCGCCTCGTGCGCCAGCGTGAACACGTGGTCCAGCAGGCCCTCCTTGTAATTCATCAGGATGTACGGGGGGCCCGAGAAGCCCCCCGAGGAGAATGCCCCGCTGCGTTTGCCCTTGTTTTCATACCGGTCCACCCAACGGCCCCGGAGCCCCGTGTGCAGCGTTTTCTGGTATTCCTCGCCGAGGGGCGCCACGGCCTCGCACACCAGGTCGGCCGCCTTGTCGTAGGGCGTGCGGACCTTCTTCGCGTCGACGATGCCGACGTACGTGTCGTACGCGTGGACCTCGCGCAGCTTGAGGGCCTTCCGGCGCACGTCGAGATAGTGGTGCATGGTGTCGAGGTTGTTGCGGACGGCCGCAATGAGGCTCGTGTACACCGAGACCGGCACCCGGTCGCCGAACAGCGCGCCCTCGAGCGCGGACGGATGATTGCGCGCGCGCGAATAGTAAATGTCCTGCTTCACCGACGAGCTGAGGGACGCCGCGAGCGTGTTGGCATGGTCCTCGTGGACCTCGTAGAACCGGTCGAACGCGGCGCGGCGCACGGACCGCTTCGGCGACTCGAGGAATATCCGGAAGCTCCCTTGCGATAACTCGACCTCATGGCCCTTTTCATTTTCCACCGTGCCGAATTTGAAGTCGGCGTCCGTGAGCTGCTCGAAAATTTTGCTCGCGGTCCCGGCAATCTCGCCCTGCATGGCGAGGAGGCGCTCCTCTTTTTGCGAGAGGATATGCGGACGGTAACGGACAAGTTTTTCGAGCGAAAACCGGTAGTCCTTCAAAATGGGCGATCTCAAGAAGGCATCGAGTTTCTTGCGGGGAATCGCCTGGATCTCCGGGGCGATATAGCTCGCGGCCTCGCTCGCGCGCGTCGCGAGATAGGTGTAGCGCGACACCATTCCCTCGTAGGCGCCGTTCGCCACATCCTCGGATTGTTTCAGGAAGGCATAAGAGCCCAACTGTTCGCCGAGCTTCTCGAACTCGACGTCGAAATCGTAACAATCGCGCAGGACCTTGGCCGACTCGCCCAAGCGGCCGCGGAATCGTTCATACCCAACGATGGATTCTTCGAGGGTCTCGTAGGCTTTTTCCCACGCGCGGTCGTTCTTGAAAAGTTTCCCCAAGTCCCACGTGTCCGCCGCCTTGACGTGCTTGCGCAGGGGGAGTTGTTTCGCTTTCGCCATTGAGTGTCCCTTGGTCCGCTGCCGTTGATGCGGAAGTATAGTCCATGCCCGCCGCGGCGATAAACCGCCGTCGGCTTTTCGGTAATGGGTCGATTTCATTCGAACCTACGTCACAGAGGTAGCCAGGGCGGACACATAGGTCCGCCCCTACGGCCCGTTCGACCCACCGTGCGCGAGCCGCGATGTAGGGGCGGACCTGTGTGTCCGCCCAGACCATCGAGGATGGTCCCGGTCGTATCCGCGTGCGCCGCATCGTGCCATGGCGGTTCCAATCTGACCTACTACCGGTTGTCCTTGGCCCGGCTTCAGTCGGCTGGCGTCGCGATAAACCCGCAGTAGCGCCCCATCCAATAGGGCAACAGCCAAAACACGCCGCTGCTCTCGCTACGCCCCAGCGTATCGCTGAAGTCGCCCGAGATGACCTCCCAGGGGTTCTTGTCCCAACGCATGACGCCGCGCTCGCTCGGAGGCAACAGGCGGGAGGTCTGCCAGTAGTAGGGGATCGGCTCGCGAACCAGGCGGAGGTCCTCGCGCTTTGAGTTGTCGACCGTCCAATGGCGCAAGTCGAGCGGCTGGTCGCGGAGGAAGTCGACGGTTTCCTGCAAGTGGAAATCCGTGCCGCCGACCATCCCGTACACGAAGTTGAAGAAGGCGTTCTGGTCGTTCTCGACCGTCCGGTAGGCCCAGGTCGCGCCCTCCATGAA
>CANKTP010000128.1 GCA_947486375.1 Candidatus Hydrogenedentota bacterium
GGGGATTCGCTTGACGTGCTCGGCAATCCCTTGGGCGAGTCCTCGGTATGCAATGTCATTCTCCCGTTGATAGCGCGGGGGGTGGCCGTTGCCTATGTCGGCGATTGTCCCGGGGTGATCAATGGAAAAGTGCTCGACCATTTGTCCGGTGCCGCGGTGGCCGGTGCGTTTGTGTATGCGTCCGCGCCGCTCGTTGCCCCGGGCATTGGCCCGGTCAGTTTCGACGGGGAATTCTTCATCGAGGGGCTTGCGCCCGGCGAGTACGACATGACGGTCTTCGCGCCCGGCTACGAGCGCGACCTCAACTCGGTCCTGGTTTCGAACTCGGAGTTGACCGAGCCCACATTTCGCATGATCCCAATCACCCGGACGAACGTGGTGAGGGTGGGCGGGGCGGTCACCAACGCCGCCACCGGGCTACCGCTCGCGGGGGTCGCTGTCGAGGCGTTCAACGTGGCCACTCCGATCGACGCGACCTATAGCAATAGCGAGGGGCGCTTCGAATTGTTGATCCCGGAGACGGTGACCGCGATTCTTTCGGTCGAGTTTTCGGCGCCTGGGTTTGACGACGAGGAAACCGAGTTGAACCCCAACTTGGGCGGGGAACTCAACGCAGCCATGGGACCGCGCAGTTTTCCGATCGGCATCCTGCAAGGCACGGTCCTGGACGGCGGCGTCGAGACCCCCGTCGGGCTCGCGAACGCGCGCGTCATTCTTAAGCAGACCGGCGGAACGGTGGCCTTCTGCGCCACGAGCAACAATACCGGGAATTTCACGATCGGCAATCTCGCGCCCGGCGAATATTCGATTCATGTTTCCTCGCTGAATTATCCCGGCGAAGGCAAGTTGCGCACGGTCACCATCGTGGGAACGATCAATACCTTTGAGATCACCATCGGCAGCCTTCCGGATAACGGCGGCTGCGTGGCCGCGGCAGGCGGCGGTGCGGCTGCCGGGCCGGGAGACACGATCCTCGTGCTGGTAGCGGTCGCGGGAATGCTTGCGGCGAGCCGCGTGCGTCGCATCGTCCGGGTTTCATAAAAGCGTATCGACGGAATTCGATCCCGCATTCGGAATATCTCCGGGGGAGATATTCCGAATGTCAAAGTCATACCCAACCCGCGACGCCACGGTCCAAGAATTGAAACGTCGGGCCTGTTCGGGGGTAGAATGATCCGGAGTATATGTCGGTTTGAAACGGCCCGGTAGTGCTGGGCGCGGAGGCTGGGACGCATGAAGATGAATTCACTGGCAACCTTGATATTGACCGTCGCGGCATGGGCGTCCGTCTCGGGGCAAGCCTTCGCCGGGACCGTTGTCTTTGCCGACACCACGATCGATGCCCGCGTCCGCTCCCTGATTTCGAAGCCGCGCCCT
Source organism: Candidatus Hydrogenedentota bacterium (assembly GCA_947486375.1). Lineage (GTDB taxonomy): Bacteria > Hydrogenedentota > Hydrogenedentia > Hydrogenedentales > CANKTP01. Next base: position 1,378 of record CANKTP010000128.1, read on the forward strand.
GACCCCATCGACAGTGCCGATCTGATCGGCGTGACCGAGCTCGATGTCAGCGGATTCCTTATCGAGGACCTTGGGGGAGTCGAATTCCTGGTGAATATGCTCACCCTCAATCTTTCGGACAACGCGATCGTCGACATCGCGCCCCTGTCGGGCCTCGTGAAGATCGTCAGCCTCGATCTGTCGGGAAACCTCATCGAGGACGTTTCCCCGCTTGTCGATCTCGACAAACTAAGGAATGTCGACCTCTCGACCAACGAAATCCGCGATTTGACCCCGTTGCTCGATAACGACGGCCTCGGTCTGGGTGACGACCTTAACGTGCTCGACAATCCCTTGCTCCAGTCCTCCATATGCGACGTCATTCTACCCCTCGTCGCCGACGGCGTCGATGTCGAATACGAGGGCACATGCCCCGGTGCCGTGAGCGGAAAGGTCACCGAACTCTCGGGCGATCCCGTCGAAGGCGCCTTTGTTTTCGCCTCCGCGACGGGTACCTCGCCTGGAATCGGCCCGGTCAGTTTCGACGGGGAGTTCTACATCTCTGGGCTCGATCCGGGGACATACACCCTGTCCGTCCATGCGCCGGGCTATGAGCGGAAATTCCAATTGGGGGTCAGCGTCCGCGACTCCGCGGTATCCGAAACCCGGATCAACCTCGTCACGCTCACTAGGACCGATGTCATTCGCGCGCCCGGAACCGTGAAGGATTCCCTCACCGGGCTTCCCCTAATCGGGGCAGTGGTCGGCGTATTCGCCGGATCGCGACCCGTGGATACCACTCACTCGAATAGCGAGGGCAAATTCGAGATTCACCTCTCGGAAGTCGAGACCCAAGTCATGGGCATCGATGTCTCCGCACCCGGATACGCCACCGCGCATTTCTCCCTCGATCCCGCCGCGGTCACCTTGACCAACGCCGTTTTGGTTCCTACCGCCTCCAACAATCCCGCCGTGCTCAACGGCACCGTTTACGACGGCGCAGCGGCGACGCCCGTCGGGCTCCCCGGTGCCCGAATCATCGTCAAGCCCGACGGCGGATTACTCGCCTTCGGCGGCACGAGCGCATCCAACGGATCGTTTCAAGTCGAAAACCTCCTTGTCGGCGAATACTCGATCCAAGTATCGTCCCTCGCCTATCCCGGCGATGGCGAGCTTCGGCCAATTGTCATCGTCGAGGGAGAAAATGTATTCCCAATCACCATCGGCTCGATTTCGGTGTGTGGCGCGGGGGGGACGGCGGGATCCGGCGGGCTTCCTCGTCCCGGCGACATTGTGGTGGTCCTCGGGACCGTCCTGGCAATGATCTACGCGCGCCCGAGATTCGCCCGCGCATCTTCTGCGGCGCGGTGAAGCGTTCTTCGTTTCCCGGATGTCTCCGCGGATGGCGTCCCCGGTAGCCTCGTTGGATGCCTGAGTCCGGATTGATCGCCAATCCCAGGTCAGCCGGATTGATTCGTTGGATCGGGACGCTTGCCCTATGGACTGCGGTGGGCGTCAGCCTCGGCTGGTATTACACGTTCACGTACTACGGGCGCACGGGAATCCCCATGCCCACCCTCGAGTCCTGCGCCGCGCTGTTGCTCTACTATTTCTCGGTCGCGAATGTGAACACTGAAGCACAGGCGATCCACTGGGTGATCGTTTTCCCGGTGGCGGGAGTTCTTTGGCCGGTATCGCTGCATCTCACGGCGCGTGTCTTGAAACTCGCGCCGCCAGTCCTCGGCACATTCTCGTTCGCCTTGGCATGCGCGGCTGTCCCGATGGCGCTGCCGGGGCCGTTCATGGCGTGGGCCGCGGGCTACACGGATGCGGGATTCGACGCGTCGTTGATGATCGACGTGGCGCTGCGGCGCGCGACGCAACCCCCGTGGGCATGGCTCTCGCCGCTGTATCTTGGGCTGGGCGCGATGTCGTTGGCGTTGCAATTGCGGGCTTACCGGAAGGAATATGCAATCCCCGTGCGCCGCGCGCTCGTCCATTTTCCGGCCTCGGGCATCGTGCTGACCGTGCTTGCCGTCGCGATCGGGACGCTGATCTCGTTTCCGATCCGGGCGCTGGAATAGGCGGCTACGCCGTCAGGAACTCGATCATCAATTGCGCGACTTCGACGGGGCGTTCCTGCGGGATGAAGTGGGTCACGCCCGCGAACTCGTGGAACCGCGCGTGGGGAAGCTGCGCGCGTTGGAGTTCCGGCAGATACCGGACGTTGCTCTGGTCCGCCGTGATCAGGAAGGGTTCCATCGTGAAGTCCTTCAGGTGGCCGAACACGTCGGTCGAGCCGCTGCGCTTGTAGACCTCCGCCTCGATGGGCCCCTGGCACTTCAGCGTCACGCGACCGTCGGGCAGATCGACAAAGGCATGGTTGACGTAGGCGTCGAGACAGGCCGGATGCCAGGTGTTCATCGGCGGTTTCGAGGCGTAGCGTTCCCGTGCCGCCGCGCGGCTGTCGAAATCGTTGCGCCGGTGACGGGCCAATTTTTCGAGCGGATTCACGCGGCCCTCGAAAATTTCCGGCGGCCCGATGATCGCGTCGATCAACACCGCGCGCGCGAATACGCCCGGACGAAACCACTCGGCGTAGGACACGTGCGCCGCGCCGCCCGAATGCCCGGTCGCGAGGATTCCCGTGCCGAGGTCCAAGGCGTCGATCACGGCCAACAAATCGCGGCCGGAATGGGCCCAGCGAAAATCGTCGAAATCCGCCGGGAGTCCCGAATCGCCGTGGCCGCGCGTGTCGGTCGCGTACACATGAAAATGCCGTGTCAACTCGGGAACCAGCGGGTCCCAGATGCGCGAATGCGTCCCGGTGCAATGGCATAAGACGAGCACGGGGCCATCGCCGCCGTGGTCCCACGCGTTGATGGGGACCCCGCCTTCGCCGGATACGGTGTGGCGCACGGGATTGAGAACAGGGCTGGCGTCCATCGTGTCCGTACCGCTCATGCGTGCTGGGCTTCAAGCCAGCGCGTGCAGTCGATCGCCGCCATGCACCCGCTGCCCGCTGCCGTGACCGCCTGGCGGTAAATCTTGTCCTGCACGTCGCCCGCCGCGAAGAGGCCCTCGATCTTCGTGTACGTCGACCCCGGCTTCGTGATGAGGTAGCCGGTCTCGTCCATATCGAGCACGCCCTTGAAGAGATCGCTGTTGGGTTTGTGGCCGATGGCCGCGAAGTACCCCGTGCAGGCGATGTCGGTCAGCTTGTCCGTCTGGATGTTCCGGATGCGCACGCCGGTGACACCGGTCTTGTCGTCGCCGAGCACCTCGTCCACGGTCGAGTTCCACTCGGGCGCGATCTTCGGGTTCGCCAGCGCGCGGTCGGCCATGATCTTGCTCGCGCGGAAGGCGTCGCGCCGATGAATGACATGGACGCGGCTCGAGAAGTTCGTCAAGAACAGGGCCTCCTCCATCGCCGTGTCGCCGCCGCCGACCACCACGACCGGCTTGTTCCGGAAGCGCGGCAGGGCGCCGTCGCAGGTCGCGCAGGCGGACACGCCGCGGTTCATGTATTTCTCCTCGGACGGCAAGCCGAGATATTTCGCCGTCGCGCCGGTCGCCACGATGATCGATTTTGTCTCCCACGACTGCGTCTCGGAATAGACCTTGAAGGGGCGGGCGTCGAAGTCGATCTTGGTCACGGTCTCGTAGAGAAAGCGCGTGCCGAAGCGTTCCGCCTGGTGCTTGAAGTCTTCCATCATTTTCGGGCCCGTCACGCCATCGGAGTAACCGGGATAATTCTCGACCTCAGTCGTCGTCATCAATTGCCCGCCCGGAAGGATGTCCTTGCTCGGCTCTCCCTCGAGCATCAAGGGCGCGAGGTTTGCGCGGGCGGTGTACAGGGCGGCGGTGTAACCCGCGGGACCGGATCCAATAATGAGAACGTTTTCCATGAATTGCTCCGGCGCCGGGATGGGCGCGATTGTGGTTCGCTCGAAGGAAGCGGGATTATAGTCAACGGGCGCGCGATGGGCAAAGGGGGAACCAAGCGCGGCATCGCCGCAACCAAAGGTCGATTGTCCATGAAAGCCGATCGACCCATTCTTTGTGCTCTTTGCGTTCTCTGAGGCCAACTAATCAAGTCAAGAAATAGCCTCAAAGAACGCAGAGATCACACGAAAGTACACCCTGAGATTCTGCGAAGGAAAACAAGATTCTGACGGGTTGCAGTGCAACGCGGCCGCGGCGCGGTTGATCGTCGACCCGTCGACCGGTAGAGTGGGGACTCCCAATGAATCGGGCGTATCGCGCCAAAAACGGAAGGAACACCGATGAGACGAATCCTATTGCCGCTCATGGCGCTGGCCATCGCCGGGGCGCTGGCCCATGCGGACGAGCCCGTATACCGCGCGGAACTGATTTTCCCGCTGGAACATTGGCACAACCACGGGTCGTGCATTGTCGAGGCGGCGAACGGCGACCTGATCGCCTGCTGGTTTCACGGTTCCGGCGAGCGCCAATCCGACGACGTGGTGATCAACGGCGCGCGCAAGCCCAAGGGCGCGAAGGAATGGACCAAGCCCTTTGTCCTGGCGGACAGCCCGGATTTGCCCGACACGAATTGCTGCATGATCATCGACCCGAAGGACCGGCTGTGGCTCCTGTGGCCCGCGATCTTGGCCAACACTTGGGAGTCGGCCTTGATGAAGTACAAGGTCTCGTCCGACTATCTCCAAAAGGACGGCCCGCCGAAGTGGGACTACATGGACAACCTGCTGATCAAGCAGGGCGACGACTTCCCGGACCAGGTCAAGCGCAAGACCGAGGAGTACCTCGGGGACATGAAGGTCGAGGGGCGCATCAAAGAATGGGTCGACCACAACTACGCCCAGGCGGCGGACAAGTTGACGCGCCGGCTCGGATGGTTCACCCGGGCGCACCCGAAGTTTCTCCCCGACGGCCGCTTCATGGTGGGTCTCTATTCCGACGGCTTTTCGTTCTCGCTGAACGCCTATTCGGACGATCTCGGACAGACCTGGAAGTTTAGCGAGCCGATCGTGGGCGGCGGCAACATCCAGCCCAGCTTCGCCACCAAGAAAGACGGGACGATTGTCGCGTTCATGCGAGACAACGGTCCCCCTCCCAAGCGGGTCATGGTGTCCGAATCGAAGGACCGCGGGGAGACTTGGAGCAAGGTCGAGGACCATCCCACCTTGGAGAATCCCGGCGCGGGCCTCGAATTGGCCAACATCGCGAACGGCGACTGGGTGTGCATTTACAACGACCATCCCCAGGGGCGCCACACCCTTGCCGTGTCGATCTCGGAAGACGAGGGCAAGACGTGGAAATGGACGCGCCACCTCGAGAGGACGGAGCCGAAGGGCGGCTCGTTCCACTACCCCTCGATCGTCCAGGGGAAGGACGGCATGCTGCACGCCTCCTACACCTATTCCGAACCCGATGCCCTCGAGGGCAAAGAGGGCAAGTCGATCAAGTACGCCACCTTCAACAAGGCCTGGGTCATGGAAGGCGATCCCAAGTAAACGGCGGCGCGCCCAATTCCATGAGCGCGGAACAGTACATTGCCGTCGATCTGGGCGCGGAAAGCGGCCGGGTGGTCTTGGGCACATTGTCGCGCGATTCGGGGCGGCCCAGCCTTGGGATGGAGGAACTGCACCGTTTTCCAACGGGCGGCATCAAGGTGTTGGACACGCTCCAATGGGACGTGACCCGCATGTATGCCGAGATTATCGAGGGGCTTCGGCGGGCCGCGCAACGCGGGGGCGAACGCGTGCGGGGCGTCGCCGTGGACACCTGGGGCGTCGACTTCGGACTCGTCGCGCGCGACGGATCGTTGCTCGGGAACCCCATCCATTACCGCGAGCCGCGCACGACCGAGGGAATGCCGGGACGGATGTTCGAGATTGTACCGGCCCGGGACTTTTATCGTTCGACGGGAATCCAGGCGATGCCGATCAACACGGCGTGCAAGCTGACCGCGTTGACGCAAGCGGGAGCGGGTCTCCTCGAGGCGGCGGATTCGCTGCACATGATGAACGACGTCTTTACGTATTTGCTGTCGGGCGTGCGCGTTTGCGAGTACACCAATGCCTCGACCACGCAACTGCTCGACGCCCGGACGCGGCGCTGGGACGACAGCCTGATCGCGCGGCTCGGCCTGCCGCGCCACCTGTTCATGGAACCGGCCTCTCCAGCCTCGGTCGTGGGGCCGTTGCACCCGGCGGTGGCTGCGGAGACTGGGCTTTCCCCCTCGGTCGAAGTGTTGTGCGCCGCAGGTCACGACACGGCGTGCGCGGTCGCGGCGATTCCCCATGTCGACCCGGATGTCTCGTGGGCCTTTTTATCCAGCGGGACATGGTCGCTCTTGGGCGCGGAGATTTCCGAACCGGTCCTTAGCGAGGCCGCGCGGGAGGCCAACTTTACGAACGAGGGCGGGGTGGACGGCAAAATCCGGTTTCTCAAGAACATCTCGGGGCTTTGGTTGCTGCAGGAATGCCGGCGAACCTGGGCAATGGAAGGGATGCCGCTGGGCTACGCGGACTTGGCCGCGCAGGCCGGGGCCTCGGAACCGTTCCGGACATTGTTCGATGCCGATCATTCCGATTTTCTCGCCCCGTCGAACATGCCCGCCGCGATTTGTACCCATTGCCGCGCGCAGGGGTTGGCGATTCCAGAGACCCCGGGCCAGTTTGCCCGCGGCATATTCGAGAGCCTCGCCCTCGCCTACCGGCGCACCTTGCAGGCGATGGATCGTCTACTTGGCCGCCGGACCGAACGTTTATATATCGTGGGCGGCGGCGTTCGAAATAGGTTGTTGTGCCAAATGACGGCCGACGCCTGCGGCTTGCCGGTATATCTAGGCCCATCGGAAGCGACCTCGCTTGGGAACGTGATCCTGCAGGCGATGGCGTGCGGCGCGTTGGGATCATTGGCCGAGGCCCGGAAACTGGTCGCTGCGCATGCCGGGGTCGAGGTGATTTATCCTGGCGATGGCAGGGTCTGGAACGGCCTTGGCGGATAATAATTTTGGGCGAAAATCGTCCTGTTGGCGAGGCGTGAAGGGAACTTGGGGGCGGGTTCAGAGTATCTTAAGGATATTCTGATTCAAGTGACCACAACGGATTGTGGTGGTTTTTCCCGTTGGCCCTTGAAATTATACCATGTATTGATTTAGGTTTCACCCGTAGGCTACTATTTCCGACGGGATCGGCTAACACTCGATAGGATTATGGGCGCTCTTTATCATTCAAACTGGAACACGAGGTGGAGCCGCGGGGCACTGCGGCGGGCCATCGGCCTGTCCCTGATCGTTCATATTGCCGCCGGCGCCGCCATCGTGCGTTCGTACCAGCGCGCCGCGCTTACGCCGATCCCGATATCCTACGAGGTGCAATTCGCCGCGCCTCCCTCGAACGCGCCGCCGGTCGAGGAAGCCAAGGCCGCGCCGCCACCGAAGCCCCAGCCGCCCACCCCCGATCCGCCAAAGGAACCGGAGAAAAAACCGGAGCCCGAAAAAAAGCCCGAGCCCAAACCGGAGCCGAAGAAGGAACCGGAAAAGGTGGCGAAGGTAGAGAAGAAGGAAGAACCAAAGAAGGTCGAGCCGAAGAAGAAAGAAAAAAAGCCAGAGCCGGAGAAAAAGCCGGAGCCCGAGAAGAAGGCTGAGAAGAAGCCTGTGACCGACACCGAGAAGTTGCCGGCGCCGGAGAAGCTCGCGATGGCCACCCCGGCGGCGCCGGCGAAGCAGGTCTCGGAGGTGGAAAGCGAGGCGCCGCAGAAGACTGGCGTCAAGACGAACCAGCTCCCCAACATCCTCAATGCGTGGGGCCGCAATCTCCAACGCAAGGTCGAGAAGGTCTGGTCGGTCCCCGGCGGCATCAAGATGGACGGCAAGAACGTCGAGGCGTGGGTCTCGTTTTGGGTCGATCGAAATGGAAACTTGCTCGGCGACCCCGAGGTCGTGAAGGAAGCCGCCGACCCGGCGTTGGGCGCGTCGGGAATCCAGGCAATTCGCGCCGCAGCCCCGCTACCCCCGTTGCCGATCGATTATAAAGAAGAAGAACAGCAAGTCATCTACGTGTTTAGCCTCGTCAAGTAGCCTTCGTTCAACCCTGGGAGTACCCCGTGAAGCAACTGTTTCTTTTTTCCCTGAGCCTCGCCATTGCGTTCTGCGCCCAAGCCCAAAACCCGGTGCAGATTACGTCCGAGGGGGCTGTCGGCAACCTCATCCCGATCGCCGTGCCGCCGTTCGCGGGCGATGCCTCGACGGCGCAGATGGCGCGCGACCTCTCGGGTGTCCTCGCCTACGACTTGGAGTACACCGGATTGTTCACCATCGTACAATCGAATCAATTCCCGGCGAACTTTCAGGGGATGACGCAGGATTTCAATGCCATTAATTTCGAGGCATGGCGTGCAACTCCTGCTGAGCACTTGGTTTATGCCTATATCTTCGAGCAAGGCGGCAAAATCGTGGCGCAATGCCGCCTTTTTGACGTGCTCGTGTCGCAACAGATTGTCGGGCAACAACTTGAGACCGATCCGAAAGCGTGGCGGCGCCTAGCCCACAAATTCGCCGACGAGATTGTTCGATTTCTAACAGGAACCCCGGGCGCGGCGGATTCCGAGATCTGTTTCAGCGCGGGCGCAAACGGCAAAAAGGAAATCTACGTCGCCGACTACGACGGCGGCACCGTCCGTCAAGCCACCCAGCACGGATCCATTTCCATCAAGCCGAAGTTCTCGCCGGACGGGCGGAAGATAGCCTATCTCTCGTATAAGGACCGCTTTCCCTTCCTCTATATCCTCGATCTCGACACAGGGGTTTCGACACCGCTATCGAAGCGCGTCGGGTTGAACAACGCCCCGGCATGGGCGCCCGACAGCAAGAGCCTGGCCTTGTGCCTTAGCAAGGACGGCAACACCGAGGTCTACGCGAAGAACGCGGATGGCTCCGGCGAGCGCCGCCTCACGAACGACAAGGGCAGTGATACCTCGCCAAGTTTCTCGCCGGACGGCGGGCAGATCGCGTTTGTCAGCGATCGCGGCGGCAAGCCGGACATCTGGGGCATGGGCGCGGACGGCGGCAATCCGCATCGCTTGTCGACCCAGGGCGGAAAGTCGTATGACCCGGCATGGTCGCCGGATGGGAACAGCATTGCGTACGTCGTCGAGCGTTCGGGCGAGGGTTTCGAGATTTGGGCCATGGACGCGAGCGGCGGCAACGCGCGGCAATTGACGAAGTCCGGGGGCAGCAATGAGTCCCCGAGTTGGTCGCCCGATTCGCGCAACGTGGTGTTTGGGTCGAGCCGCTCGGGTGGCTGGCAGTTGTACGGCGTGACCGTCGAGACGGGCGTGGTGCATCCGGTGCCGAACATGAGCAGCCTACGTTGCGAAGGCCCCTCGTGGGGGCCGCGGCGGTCGAAGTAGGGGATATCTCAAGCTGCCCGTCGAGGGCAAGGAGTATATCGTGAATTCACAAGTCCGGTGGCCGAAGAAATTACGAGAGTTCCAGAGCAACCATTTCGATTCCACGGTGTGGAACAGCTTTGAGTTCCGCGACGACGATATCGTAATCGGGACCTACGCCAAGTCCGGCACAACTTGGACGCAGCAAATTGTATCCCAGTTGATCTTCAACGGCGAAGAGGGGTTACACGTCGGGGAGATGTCGCCATGGATCGACATGCGCGTGCCTCCAATCGATGTGAAATTGGCGGCGGTGGAGGCGCAGCGGCATCGACGTTTTGTGAAGACCCACCTGCCCGTCGACGCGCTCGTGTTTTCGCCGAGGGCGAAATATATCTACATCGCGCGTGACGGCCGAGACGTCCTTTGGAGCATGTATAACCACCACGCCACCGGCAATGAAGAATATTATAAGGCCTTGAACGAGACACCAGGGCTTGTGGGCCCTCCGATGCCGCCTTGCGACGTGCCGGTGCTTGAATATTTTCGGCGCTGGCTCGA
>CANKTP010000129.1 GCA_947486375.1 Candidatus Hydrogenedentota bacterium
CCCGCGACCCAAATTTCGTCATACATGGTCGGACATACAGCAAGCACGCTCCGGTAGGGATGTTCCTTCACGACGACGTGGGTCTCGGCCGCCGCATCCGCCGCAGCGCTCCAGGCCTCATCCGGCTCGCCGAAATAGATGGCCCGGCATTGCTTCTTCTCGACGTTCAGGCAAAACGCCACCTTGGGGATGGGGATGAGCGCGGCGGAGGCATCGATGACGCGGCGAACGGGAGTGTACTTGGTCCCGTTGATGACCGGGTTGGTGATGAGCGCCCCAAGCCAGTGGAAAAGATCGAGGATATCCGCCCCGGCAATTCCGGGAAAGAAATACTTGTTGCCCCCGCTATATCCCGCCACTTCGTGAGGAAACACGGGCCCCACGACGCACAGCAGGTCGTAGTCCAGCACCCGCCGGTTAATCTTCACCTCGGGATCGTCCTGCAGCATCCCACCGGAGACTTCCGCGATGAAGTCCGTGCCAAGACGGCCCAACGACGTAAGCGCCGCCGAGTTCTTCCATTCGTGATTAAACAGGCCGACCTTGGCAAACTCACCGGACCGTTCCCCGGCACTGATGCCCAGCCAGCGATGAATGGCCTCGTCGGACATCGGGGGATGGGTACCGAGGGCGATGAGAAAGTCGAGCTTCGCCACGCGGCCAAGCAACGCAGCACAGATGGCCCTGAACATCGCCTCCATCGGCATGCTGCGCGTGCTATCGGGAACGATGCAGAGGATGCGCTCGCCGGACACATTGCGATTCGCGAAGGCCTCGCCAACAAAATCGCGAAGATCATCGCTGGAAAGGGGCGCGTTGGTTGCCGTTCGTTGATGCATGGAAACGTCCGGATTTATTCGTGCGGCCCAAGCAAGGTGAATCCAAGCCGGGTCAAGGTCGTTCTGAGTTTCGTGTCTTCGTCGCGCAGGCGAATACGATGATGCACAAACTCGCGCCGCATGGGGTACGACTTGCGGAGCCGGTCAAACGCCGTCCCGCAGGCTAATTCGTCCAAGTCCGCGAGGGGCCGCATGCGCGCATCGTCCGCCATTATGTCATAGGCCCCGCGGACGGCACTAGCCAGGGTAGAACAGACAATCCTGTCTGTTCCTTCCGGGCGATCGAAGGGACAGACAGAATTGTCTGTCCTACCCTGGAACTTGCGAGCGGCGTCGTACAGCGCAAGGGTGCCGTTGAGTTTGCCGTCATGCGAGTACCCGGCGATGTGGGGCGTCGCGATGGCCGCCGCGCGGATCATCTCCGGATTGGGCGCCGGCTCGCCTTCCCAAACATCCAATACGAAATGCCGAACACGCCCGGATGCGCGTGCGCGGAGCAGGGCGCATTCGTCGACCACGCCGCCGCGCGCGGCGTTGATCAAGATGGAGCCGGGCTTCATCCGGGCGAGAAACGATTCGTCGACCAAATGATACGTCGGATTGCTTCCGCCATGTTCCAAGGGAACGTGCAGCGTGATTACGTCGCAGGAATACAGGGCGTCGATCAGCGCAAATGACTTGTCAGGCAGTACTCGCGCCAGCGGCGGATCGTACGCGATGCATCGTGCGCCCAAGGCCTCGACCCGTTCGATAACGCGGTTTCCGACGTGGCCGGCCCCAACGACCCCGACTTGCAAGTCTGCGGGGTCAAATCCGTCCCGCTCACCCAACACCACCAACGCGGCGACCACATACTCGGCGACGCTGTTGGCGTTCGAGCCGGGCGCATAGGCGAACTCGATGCCACGTTCCGCGAGATAAGCCGTGTCGACATGGTCGATCCCGCTGGTGGCGCTCCCAACAAATCGAACGGGCGTATCCGCGAGCAGGTCGGCGTTGACCTTGGTCACCGAACGAACCAGCAACATATCGACCGACGTAAGCCGTTCGCGGGTAATCTCCCGGCCCGGCAGTGTTTCGACCGTCCCGAGTGAGTCGAACATCTCCCGGACGAGCGGCATATTCTCGTCGGCAAGAATTCTCATTTCCAGGGCGGCGTATCCGGGAGGCTGGCCTCGAACTCCGCCACCAATCCGGCCTCATAGGCCCCGGCGTATTGCCCGTCGAAGAATCGTCCCATCGCCTCGCCGTGGAACCGCTCCCACGATTCCTCCTCGCGATTGGGGACTATCGGGAAAAAGCAGGCCCCGTTGGCCCGGGCCGCGCTCATGTCGCCCGGAGCGTCGCCGATCATCAAGATGCGCGAAGGATCATACTTCCCCTTTCCCGCCGCGGCGATGTGTTCCTTCTTGCTCCCCTGCTCCTGTCCCGCGATGGCGAAGACGTGCTTGTCTATCCCGTGTTCCTTCCATTCCCGGATCAGGGCCTCCTGGGGCGTCGCGCTACAAACCAGCAAGTCGGCCTTGGCAGCCGCCTTTGCCAACGACTCCCTGACATACGGAAACGGCGGGACCCCCTCTACCATTTCCTCGACCGACCGATTCACCGCCTTGCTCCATGCCAGGGCCTGATGCATCTCCGTATCGTCATGAGACTTACAATAGGCCTCCAGCGCGGGGTTCCCCAGTCTCGACTCCTCCTGAATCCACCGCCGTAGACTCGGGACCGCCGGAACGCTCACCCCGCGCCGTTTTACGACATCCCATTCGCCTAACAGGTCGAAAGTCATCGTCAATGCCTGGAAACGGTTGATGCCCCTGTGTTTAGAATAGAGGTTCACGAATTCGGCCGCTTGGCGGGCATACTTGGAAATGGCCTGTAACTTCCAATACTGAATGATGTTAGGAATGAAACATTCCTTGTGCTTAATCTCCATAGAGTCAAAGGCGCAACCGTCCGAATCGATGCAGATGAGGAAGTCGTGCGTGGGCCGATGGCTTTTCAATTCGCTCATTCAATGCAATCCTTGTTATGAAAGGCAGTTATACGCCTGAATACGCGGAAAAACCGCCATCCACCGCCACGACGCTACCCGTCACGAACCTCGAGGCATCGCTCGCCAGCCAAACCGCCACGCCGGCCAAATCCTCCGGTTCGCCGAATCGTCCCATCGGCGTATGCTCGACGATGGATCTCCCTCGCGGCGTTAGACTTCCGTCTTCTCCCTCCAGCAGATAGCGATTCTGCTCCGTCAAGAAGAACCCCGGCGCGATGGCGTTGACCCGTAGCCTCGGGCTGTACTCCGTCGCCAGGTGCACGGCAAGCCATCGCGTGAAGTTATCGACCGCCGCCTTTGCGGCGCTATACCCAACTACCCGCGTCAACGGGATTACGCCCGCCATCGACGAAATATTGATAATCGAGCCGCCCTCCGGGTTGCCCGACATGAATTTTCCGAGTGTTCTACATGGAACAATGGTGCCCCCAAACAGGTTCAAATCGAATACATCTCTCAAATCATTCGATTGAATCTCGAAAAACTTACGTTCCGGCGATGTCGTCGCCTCGGGTCTATTCCCGCCCACGCAATTGACAAGGATGTCAATCTGCCCCAGCGTCCGGACGATTTCGGCAGCGGCGGACACGACCGTGCCCTCGTCCAAGACGTCCATTCGGAAGACATCCGCGGCGAATCCCCCCGCACGAATCGCGTCGCGCGCCGCCTCGGCGTTGCCGGGTGAATTCCCCGTAACAGCAACATGCGCCCCCGCTTGCGCCAACCCCAACGCGATGGCGCGGCCCAACACGCCGCCGCCGCCGGTCACGACGGCCACGCGGCCATCCAACTGAAACATGGGTAACGCCAAGGGATACCGTCCTTTATGTACCGACAACGCGCCGCCGGAAGCAGAACGCCTCCGGTTTCGCCTATCGTACCAAATGACTACGCAGCGATTGAATAGCGGGCTTCGAACTGCGTCAGGTATGTTGGGACAAGGCCTTCGTCAACGGGGATCGGGTTATGGACAGAAAGCTACAAATTGCCATCGCGTTACTCCTTGTGAGTCTCGCCCCGGGGTTCAGGACATCCACCGCCGGGGCCCAAACCAATGCACACGACTCCTTCAACGTGCGCGAACACTACAGCCATACCGCCCTGAAGGATTTCGTCCCTCCGGCTGCCCTCCCCGTGTCTCCCTCGGCTTCCTCCAATACTCCTTCGGTGGCCCCGAACTGCAACAACGGAAATACTGGGCGTGGCGGCAACTGGGGAAATTGGGGCCGGGGAAATTGGTCGGCGGGCGTCTCATGGGGGAGCAACAACTGGGGCGACTGGTCCGGGGGCCTCACCTGGCAGCCCAACAACTGGAACGCCGGTGCCTGGGGCAACTCCGGAGGCGGGCACGTCCACTGCGCCCGGTGCTACTGGGTCGAGGGCCGCTACCAATGGCAAATCCAATCCGTGTGGATCCCCGACCATTGGGAACGCCAATGGACCCCCCCGCTATATCGCTCCGAGGAATACGACGGCCAAGTCTACCCCGTGCTCGTCCGCAATGGCTTCTATGCCGACGTCTATATCAACGGCTACTACGAGAACCAGCGAGTGTCCGTCTGGTGCGATGGGTATTGGGTGTGTTTCTGAACCCGGAATTCCCAATCTGATACGATGCGGCCCCAACAACGGAGCCAAGAATGTCCAACGGAAAAATCTCCAAGGCCGTGCTGATTACCGGGTGCTCGACCGGCATCGGTCGCGCCACGGCCCTGCGCTTGGCCAAGGCCGGCTGGACGGTCTACGCGACCGCGCGGCGCGCCGAGACCCTCGCCGATCTCGCCCGCGAAGGCTGCAAGACCCTCGCCCTCGATGTCGACAGCGAAGACTCGATGAAGGCCGCCGTCGACGAGGTCGAGCGCGCCCATGGCGCCGTCGGGGTCCTAATCAACAACGCCGGCTACAGCCAATCCGGCGCCTTCGAGACCGTCCCCATGCAGGACGTGCGCGCCCAGTTCGAGACCAATGTCTTCGGCCTCATACGCCTCACCCAACTGGTCCTGCCCGGGATGCGCCGCCAAGGTTGGGGACGCATCATTAACCTCAGCTCGATGGGCGGCAAGTTGACCCTTCCCGGGTTCGGTTACTACCACGCCACCAAGTACGCCGTCGAGGCCCTCAGCGACGCCCTCCGCTTCGAGGTCAAGGGCTTCGGCATCCGCGTTGTCATCATCGAGCCGGGCCTCATCCGCACCGACTTCTCGCGCAAGGTGGTCGACGGCATTCCGCAGGCCCCGGCCGATTCGGGCCCGTATGGCCCCTTCAACGCCGCTGTGGCCAAGACCGGCAAGGAGGCCTACGAAAAAGGCCTGTTCGCCTGGCTTGGCGGGGGACCCGAGACGGTCGCCAAGACCATCGAGCGCGCCCTCAACTCGGCCAACCCAAGCACGCGCTACACCGTGACCGCCTCCGCGACCGTCGCCATGACCGCCCGCCGGATTCTCTCCGACCGACTATGGGACGCCTACGCCGGCACGCATTTCTCCGCTCGCCCGGGGAATTGATCCTCCTGCTCCCTTCATTCCCAGGCCCCGTTCGCCAATCTCGGCCAAAGGAACCCGCACGCCCCTACTGGGTATCATACGAAAGACGCCTCGCCTAGCCCGCGCCCTATCTGGATCAACCCCGGCGCGGAAGACTGTTCGTCGGCCCCATCGAAAAAGCAGGACCATCAACCATGCCAAAACCGCCGCGCTTCGTCCTCGTCACCGGCCTCTCGGGGGCCGGGAAGACCCAAGCCCTGCATTTTTTCGAGGACTTCGGATACTACTGCGTGGACAACCTCCCCCCCGCCCTCGTTCCCACATTCGCCGAATTGATCGCGCGGGCCAAGCCCGCCCGCAACCGCATCGCCGTCTGCGTCGACGCCCGCACCGGCGAAGACCTCGCGAACCTCCCCAATTACCTCGACGCCGTCGCCGAGCTCGGTCTCCGCCCCAACGTCCTCTTCCTCGATGCCTCCGACGCCGTCCTCCTGCGCCGCTATAGCGAGTCGCGCCGCCGCCATCCCGCCTCGCCCGCCGGAAGCATCGACGAAGGCATCGCAAGCGAACGCAGGCTCCTTGGCCCCATCCGCGGACGGGCCGACCAAGTCGTCGACACCAGCGCCCTCACCCCCGCGCAATTGCGCGAACGCATCGCGGGAATGTTCGCGGGCCCCCGGGAAAAAGGACGCATCATCGTCTCCGTCGAGACCTTCGGATTCAAGAACGGCCTCCCTCCCGACGCCGACCTCGTCTTCGACGTTCGCTTCCTCCCAAACCCCCACTACGACGAGGAACTCCGCCCCAAGACCGGCCTGGATCCCGACGTGCGCGACTACGTACTCAACAACGACACCGCCCAAGAGTTCCTCAAGCACCTCAGGGGTTTCCTGAAATTCCTCCTGCCGTTATATGCCAAGGAACCCAAGTCCTACCTCACCATCGCCATTGGCTGCACCGGCGGACGCCACCGCTCCGTCGCCATCGCCCAGGAAGTCGGCCTCCTCCTCCGCGACCTCCACTACGACGCCCGCATGCGCCACCGCGACATCGACCGAACCGGATAACCCGCAGCCCTGCGCCGAATTCCCCCGCGCCCCAGGTGAATTACCCCATTCCCCTTTCCGTCCCTTGCGTCCTTTCTGTCCTTTTTTTTCCCCCGTCGCAGTCTCCCCCCAATCACCACTCCTCATCATCGAAGGCCGCCCGAAGCCGCGCCAGCAAGGCGTTCATCAGATCACGGTGGCGCTTGTCCCCGAGGATGCCGTACGAATTGGCGAGATTGCCGAGCACCCGGGCCACGATAATAGGCACGCTCGCCGTCATCTCGATTGCCGCCCCGCCGGTGGCGACGTGTCCCAGCCGTGCATGGCTAAACGACCGGGCCGGAATCATCTTGCCCCCATTGAAACAATCCACCAGGAAGGCCTCGTTATACACAACCGTGCGGGCGAGAAAGTGCCCCGGAAAATTGCACCCCTCGATGCGCAACCCCAGCCGGTTGCCGACGAGCATATACACGCACGCCAGGCTGATCGGGATGCCCGGACCGTTCTCGATCACATGAATCAAATTGCTGTGTTGCGGGTTGTAATAGTCCTCCGTCGCTCCGGACAGTCCCCGCTCGCGGAACAAATACCGCGCCAACCGGTACGCGTCCTGGGGGGCCCCCGTCGCCTTGAAATCCCGGGCCAACCCGTCCAGCAGTTCTGCCAGCCGGCCCTCGCGCATCGTGGGATCCATGTATCCGGCCACCATCCCCAACGCCGTCTCGAGCCGGTCGCACGCGTCCTCCAGGTCGAACCAGTCGGACCATTCGTCCAATAGCCGCGCCATGCGCTGCCGCCGTTGCAACTCCTGCAGGCGGTCGAGCTGCCCGGCATAGGGCGAAAGATCAATCTTCGACAACTCCGGCTCGAGCCGGTCGCCGAACGAGGCCAGTTCGCGCAACACCGCGTCCTGTACCATCGGGGAATCGTCCTCGAGCAAGTGCAGGAGATGCGGCAATTGCAGCGGATCCGGCATCTAACGGCCCGCTCGCGGCGAAGGGCACGCGGAATCGGTCATATGCCGGCGCAGATAACTGTTCAACAGCAACTTCAATTCCGATATCACCATGGCGTTCTGCCCCCCGCGCCCGCTCATCGAATGGTCCAACAGCCGCTGGCTCGTCTCGAACACGATCCTCCCGACTGCGGCCCGCCGCTCCGGCTCGAGCCCCGGCAGAATTCGGGCCATGTAATTCACCAGGATGTCGTCCACGAATATCTTGTTGTAATGGGCGTCCGATTCCCGGAGTTCCGCCGTGTTCTGGATCGCCATCCATACCGCAAGAAAGGCCGGCTCGCTGCGCCAAATGCCGGCCAGGATATCGATGACCTCGTCGATGACCTCCTCCCAAGGACGCTCCGGCGCCCCCGCGCCGAGGTGACTCAGGAGCACGTCGCTAATGCGATCCATGTATCGCACTGCCAACGCGTGAAAGATCGCGTACCGGTTCGGAAAAAACTGGTAGATAGAACCGATCGAGACCCCGGCCATCCGCGCGACGTGATTCGTCTTGACCGCGTCGTAGCCCTCCTCGATCAACAATTGCGCCGCCGCGTCCAAGATGCGGTCCACCCGCTCCCGGCTGCGCGCTTGGCTCGGCAGCCGCCGCGGTTCGATCCCCGCCTGCGCACTAAATTCGCTTAACTTTTTCGACACGCTTCACCAATCCCGTCGGGGCGACCGTTCACAAGGGTCATCGACGTTCGCCATCTCACCGCGATTCTACTGAACCCCCCGCCAGCGAGCAACCCAGCCCGCACGCCACCCGATCAGACCACCTCGCCCATCTCATCCATATGCTCCATTTAGTCCATCCCTCCCCATCCGGTAGTGGGTCAATTTGGTTCGTGAATGCTTAGCGATCCATAGATTGGGCGGACACATAGGTCCGCCCCTACCAATCCGTGTAGGGGCGGACCTATGTGTCCGCCCAACCCGTAGACGAAATCCCGGGTTGCATTCTCGTGGTCGCCTCTCCATGCTTTAGGACAACAACGAATCACGCCACAGCCAGGCGATTTCAAACTGACCCACTACCCCCCATCCGTTTGTATTTCCCCAAACGCCCCGATAGACTGGGCATTCGCATTCCACATTTCCAATATCGAGGGCATTGTCAATGCGTAGTTCGTTTCGCTCCGCCCAAATATTCTCCCTGATGCTCCTGGTCGCCTTCGGCCCAGCCACACGCTCCCAAGCCGACGAAACCCAAGACGTCCCGGGCCACGTTCTCCTCAACGGCGTCTACCTCCCCGCCGAACCCTACATCGAAGGTCAGCCCAAGGCGACCGGGTTGCAGCATCCCTTTCCGAAAATGGTCTCGGTCGAGGCGAACCCGGTGACGCCGGAGAAAGTCGAGCTGGGCAAGCTGCTTTACTTCGACCCAATCCTCAGCGGCGACAACACGATGTCCTGCGCGACGTGCCATCACCCCGATCATGGGTTCTCGGATGGGCGCAAGCGGGGGATGGGCGTTGGCGGCACGGGGGCCGGTCCGGAACGAACCGGTGGACAAGACCTGCCGCGAAACACGCCCACGATTTGGAACGCGGCGTACAACCATTTGCAGTATTGGGACGGCCGTGCGAAGGACCTCGAGGAGCAGGCCTCGAAGCCGATCACGGCCCAGATCGAGATGAACCAGGACCCGGCGGAATTGGTGGGGGAACTGGGCGCGATCCCGGAGTACGTCACGCTATTTGAGGAGGCCTTCGAGGATTCGGCGGGCCACGCGCTGACCTTCGAGAATGTGACGCGGGCGATCGCCTCGTTTGAGCGGACCCTCCTGGCCTTCAATTCCCGCTTCGACCGATATACCCAAGGCGATTCAACGGCCTTGAACGAGCAAGAAAAACGCGGCCTGTCGGCCTTCCGATCCGTGAAGACGCGCTGCTTCGAGTGCCACCGTTTCCCGACCTTTGCCGACGATACGTTCCGCGTGGTGGGCGTGCCGGCGAGCAGCCACGATCCCGGCAGGGCGGGCGTACCGGGACAAGGCCCCGACAGCGCATTCAAAGTGCCATCGCTGCGCAACGTGGCGTTGACCGCGCCGTACATGCACAACGGCCATTTCGCGACGTTGGAAGAAGTGGTGAAGTTTTATGCCGACGGCGGCGGACGCGCCCTTCCGAATCCGCCGGACGATATTGACGACAAGATCGGGAAGTTCCCGACGACGGACCAGGAGATCGCCGATCTCGTCGCATTCCTGCATGCGTTGACGGACACTTCGCTCATGCCGGCACCGCCGGAGCGCGTACCCTCCGGCCTACCCGTGTTGACCGTGCTGGCCAAGGCCCATCCCGCGCCGCCGCCCGCGTCGGCATTTGTGGGCGCGTCGCGGCCGATGCCGTCCGTGGGCACGCCGAAGCCGGGATTGGCGCCCATTGAGCTGGGTGTGAACGTGGCGCAAGCCCCCTCGACGGGCGCGGCGGCAGCGACATTTACGGTGCGCGCGGGCCAATCGATCCAAGCGGCGGTGGATCGGGCGCAACCGGGCGACCGAATCGAGGTGATGCCGGGCGTCTACCATCAGTCGGTTGTCGTGGACAAGCCGGACATCACGCTGGCGGGTCTCAAGGAGAACGGCACGCGGGCCATACTCGACGGGGAGGACCAACTCGCGGACGCCGTGCAGACCTCAGCGGATCACTTCGCGATCGAGGGGTTTGCCATCCGTAACTACATCGGGAACGGCGTGGTGAGCAACAAATCGAGCAATGTTTCGTACCGCGACCTGAATATCTCGTTGACGGGACTTTACGGCGTCTATCCGGTCGAGTGTGTCGGTGTCCTGGTCGAGCGCTGCGTGGTGAGCGGGATTGCGGACGCGGGCATCTACGTCGGACAGAGCCGCGACATCGTCGTGCGCGACAACGAGGTCTACGCGAGCGTCGCGGGCATCGAGATCGAGAACTCGGTCAATGCGCTCGTCGAGAACAACAGCAGCCACCACAACACCGCGGGGATACTGGTCTTCGCATTGCCGAACAATCCTTCCAAGGAGGGCAGCCACTGCCGCGTGGCGAATAACCGGATGTGGAGTAACAACCTTCCGAATTTTGGGAAGCCCGGATCGACGGTGAGCGGAATCAGCGCGGGCGTGGGGCTGGTCATCATGGCGGTGGACCATACCGAGGTGACCCAAAACGTCATCGAGGACAACGGGAGTTACGCCATCTCCGTCTTGGGCGTCGGCACGAGCACGCTATCGCCCGAGAAAAAACACGAGATCGATATCGAGCCGAATCCCGACAATACCTTCATTCATGACAATACGTTCATCGGCAACGGCACGAACCCGTCGGCGCAGTTCAAGAAAGACTATCCAGACCTGCCTCCGGGCGATTTGTTCTGGGACGGAACGGGCAAGGGAAACGTGTGGCAGGAACGGCTGGATCTAGTGGTCTACCCGGAAACGCTGCTGAAGAGCAATGGCGGACTGCATACCGACGTGGTGCCGTTTGTGAGGCATATTGACGAGACCCATGCGCCGCGATTCGCGCGCGCAGCGAACCCAGCGAGGTAAGGACGATGAACAAACTTAAAGCAGTGACGCGGGCGTTCGCCTTTGCGGGCGTGTGCATTGCGCTCGCGTCGGCGGACGAAAATGCGAACCGATACAATTTCGCGCGCGCCGAGCCGAGCGCCCAGCAGGCCTCCGAGATCGCCGCGACCTTCACCGTGAAGCCCGGCCAATCCATCCAAGCCGCCATCGACAGGGCCCAGGCCGGCGATCGCGTCGAGCTGCTGCCGGGCGTCTACGAGCAGACCGTCGCGGTGGATCGCGATGGCATCAGCATCGTCGGCAAGATCGAGAACGGCGAACG
>CANKTP010000130.1 GCA_947486375.1 Candidatus Hydrogenedentota bacterium
ATCGTGATCGACTGGGGTATCGCGAAAATCCTCAACCAGGAGGACATCCACGCGAGCGACATGAAGTCGACCACGAAGGCCGCCAAGCAGGGGGACACGCTCTCGCTCGCCAAGACCATGTATGGCCAGGCGATGGGGTCGCCGTATTACATGCCGCCCGAGCAGGCCGAGGGGAACATCGACAAGATCAACGCGACCAGCGACGTCTACGCGCTCGGCTGCGTGCTCTATGTCCTGCTCACGGGACAACTGCCCTTCATCGGGATCCGGCCTTACGACTACCTCGAGAAGGTGATCACCGATCTCCCGAAACCGATCAAGGAAGTCGAGCCGAATGCGCCCGCCGAGCTGGTCGCCATTGCCGAGCGCGCGATGGCCAAGGACCAATCGATTCGCTACCAGACCGCGAAGGAGCTTGCCGATGAAATCGAGAACTTCCTCAACGGCGGGATCGTCATGGCCTACACCTACGGGTTCAAGGAACACCTGAAACGCTTCCTCGCCAAGCACCGCACCACCCTGACCGCCGCGGCCGTCACCGTCAGCGCGATCCTCGCCTTCGGGGTTTTTTCGTACATCCAAATCACGATCCAGCGGAACATCGCCGTCGATGCGCGCAACAAGGAGGAGATCGCCCGAAAGGACGCCGAGTCGGCGCGGGACAAGGAAGAAATCGCGAGAAAGGCCGAGACGGTGGCGAAGGAGGCCGAGATAGTCCAGCGCGAGACGGCCGAGCGGCGGTTGTACTACGCGAACGTCGCGCTGGCCAAGACCGCGATTGACGAAAATCGCATGGACCAGGCGCGGGCGCATCTCATGGAAAGCCCCGCAGCGTATCGGAACTGGGAATGGGGACACTTGCAGCAACTCGCAAACGCCGATTTGATGACCTTCGAGGGAGGCGGCAGGCTGGCGCGGTTCCGGAAGGACAACACGAGCATCGTCACGGGATCGAGCAAGGGGACGGTGCGGGTTTACAGCACGGCGACGGGGGAACAGATTCGCGAGTTCACCGCGAGGGCGGGGACGAATTACGACGTCGCGGTGAGCGGGGACGAATCGAGCGTCGCGGTCGCGAGCGACTCGGGGTTCGCCGTTTTTGACCTCGAGTCGGGGGCCGAGAAGCTCAAGAAGGCCCATGCCGGAGCGCCGCCGGAAAATTTCATGCACAAGACAGCCATGAGCGCGGACGGATCGGTGGCCGCGGCGCTCGGCACGGATAAACTGGTGCATGCTTGGAACGTCGCGTCCGGCGAGGAAATGCACACGATTACGCCCGAGCGCATCGAGGGGGTCCAACTTGCGTTTGCGCCGGACGGAAACCTTGTCGTGGTGTCCGATACCTACACCGACTCCGGGTGGGCGGGCCGCGTCGGCCTATGGGACTTGGCGGCGAAGTCCGAGACGAATTCGTTTACGCTCAATCCCGGGCAGGTATTCAAATCCATGAAGCTCAGCCCGGACGGTTCCCGCCTGGCGTTGGGGACGGGCGACTCCACCCACTTGTGGTCCTTGGCCCCGTGGACAAAGGCGGGCGAAACAACCGGCGGCGCGGAACGCTCCGACGCGATGGCCTTCAGCCCGGACGGCACGCACTTGGCATGGGGCTACACCGATGGCGTGGTCACCGTGTGGGACTTGGCCGGCGGGGCCGTGGCATTCACGATCACGGCGCACGCGGGCGCGGTCAATGGGGTCGCCTATAGCGCGGATGGCTCCGAGATCGCCACGGGCGGATCGGACAAATACCTCCGGACATGGGAAGCGAAGGCCGGCGCGCGGCGCGGAGAATTCAAGGGACATAACGAGGCCGTGTTCGTCGTGGCATACAGCCCGGACGGTTCGAGGCTGGCCAGCGGGGGATTCGCGACCGGCGAGGGCATCTATCCCACGAAAATCTGGTCCACCACCCCGGACTTGGAAACGGCCGATCTTCGGGCCGTTTCGTTCAGCCCGGCAAAGGGATTGATCGCGGGGATCAAGGGGACGAGCGCGGGATTGTGGGATGCGGCGTCGGGCCGCATGATTGGGTCGGTGGACACGGGCTCGGACAAGGCGTCCGCAGTCGCTGGGTCGCCCGATGGCGCCGTCATCGCGACCGCCGTCCCCGAATTGAAAGACGGCAAGACCCTGGAGACGATTGCACTGTGGAAAGCGGCCGACGGCGCGGCCCTGCACACGCTTGGCGCCTTCGACGGCAAGACCGCGCGCATCGAGTTCAGTCCTTCGGGCGCGCACGTCATCGCGAAGACCGGAAACGTCCTCCACCTGTGGGACGCGGGCACGGGCCAAAAACTCAACGAGTTCGCCGATAACAGGGCCGCCGCCTTCGCCGCCGACGGGCAACGGCTCGCCGTGACCGACACGGCGGGAAATATCTCCGTCATCGGCATGGCCCGGGGCGATATCGAGTTCGCGGCCAAGGTCGGCGAAAAAATTCCCGAGTCCCGCCTGCTCTTCAATCCCGCCGGCACATTGCTCGCCGGAACGGACGAAGCGCTGGTCGACAAGAGTAACGCGGGACGCGTGCATCTTTGGGACGTCCCCGGAGGTGCCGAGAAGGTCCTCCTCGAGGGCGACGGCGGGCGCGTTACCAGCCTCGGATTCACCGCCGACGGGATGCGTCTCGCGACGGGCCGCTTCAGCGGCGTCGTCCAGGTTTGGGATCCCGCCTCTGGCAAGGAGATATTGACCTTCGCCGGGGGACACGTCCGCGCGGTGACGGCGGTCGGTTTCACGGCGGACGGGAAGCGCCTTGTGACGGCAAGCACGGACGGCACGTTCAAACTGTGGGACACGGAAAACGCGAAGCAGATCCTGACGCTTCACAGCGGCGCGCTCGGGATGAAGGCCACGGAAGCGGCACCGGCCCGCGTGGTGTTTGGCCCGGCGGACGGTATGCTCGCGACGATCACGGCTCCCCGTGGCATTCGGCCCTATGTGTTGGAGGCGTTTCCCTGGGATGCCGCCGCGTACCCGAATCCCGCCGAACCGTCGTTCGACAAGCGGGTCGAGGCGTACAAGCGCGCGGCGGCGAAATGAGACCGCGTCGAACCCGCCCGCGCACGACGTCGTCCGCGGCATTGCGCCGGCCTGGGATCGCCGGTTCGGCATGAGAACCGTTTCGTCGCCGGACATACCGAGTCCCGCCGGCCACTATTCGCCCGGCATCGAGCACAACGGCCTGTTGTTTGTGTCGGGTCAGGTACCGCGGTGCCCAAAGACCGGCATCTTGATGATCGCCTCGATCGCGGAAGAGACGGCCCAGTGCCTCGATAACCTCGATGGCGTCCTTCGCGCGGCGGGGACGGATCGCTCGAGGGTGCTCAAGGTCACGGCCTACATCTCCAGCATCGAATATTGGCCCGAGCTGAATCGGGCCTACGCCGAATTTTTTGGCGATCATCGCCCGGCGAGGGCGGTCATACCTTCCGGTCAATTCAAGGGTTTCAACGTCGAGATCGAGGCGATCGCGGCGGTGTAGGGGGCGAATCGCAGTTCGGCGTGCCCGGGCCTACGGCAAGAATGCGGGGTGCATCGGCCCCCGCATGCGGGGAGGATTCGCCGGGGCGTGCGCCCTGGCGATGCTCTCCGCGCGAAGTTCCTGTGCGTCCGCCTCGCCGCCGCGCCCCATTTGCCGCAGGAGCTTCGCGTAGCCGCGGAGCAATGGAACTAGATTGATGTCGGTCGCCGGGCGGACCTGTTCCACCGCCTCGATGGCGCGCCGGTGGAGACGCTCCGAAGCATCCAGGTCCTCGATAAGCCGATGGAGTTCGGCCGCGTTGCCCAAATGGTCCGAGTAGCCGCTCTTCCCCTCCGCACCGAGCGCGGCGTCGAGCTGGGCGACCTCCTCGAAGAGCGCCCGCGCCCGTTCGAGTTGGCCCGCCGAGGTCGAAATCGCGGCGAGATTGGCGATGACCTGGAGATACGGCGCGCTGGTTTTGCCCGCGGTGCCCTCGAGTATCGTCACGGCGCGTTCGGCGTTCTCCACCGCCCCAGTGAAATCATTCGCCGCTTCGCACGCCAACGCGATATTGTTCAATATCGCCGCGCGGCTGGGATGCCCTTCACCGAACGCGGCGTCAATGCATCCCAACGCCCGGTCAAAGGCCCGCCGCGCCTCGTCGAAACGCCCCGCGCGCATCAGGATCTGCCCGCGCATCGAGTCGAAGTACGCCATGTTCGGGTGACGGTCATCGTGGACGT
Organism: Candidatus Hydrogenedentota bacterium; assembly: GCA_947486375.1. Classification (GTDB taxonomy): domain Bacteria; phylum Hydrogenedentota; class Hydrogenedentia; order Hydrogenedentales; genus CANKTP01. The sequence continues at coordinate 4,207 of CANKTP010000130.1, forward strand.
TGACGAACATGCCCTCGGCCTCGTCGATACGCGCCAGCGCGGATTCGGTTTGGCCAAGCGCCTGATCCAAAACGGTGGCCTGGGTACGCCACCGGACCCGATCGAGTAACGGCGCCTCCCTTCCCGAGGCCTCCGGGGCCAGCGCCTCCTCCACCAACGCCTTCGCCTCGGCGCCTCGATCCAACTCGCCGTACAATAACGCCAGCTCGATTTTGGCCCCCGTAAATTTCGGATTGCCCGTTCCAAGGGTCGCCCCGAGCGCCGCGACGGCTTCTTCGGACAGCGGAAGGGCGGCGGCGTACTTCCCAACTCCCTGAAGGCAGGCCGCAAGCGCCAACTGCGCCATCGCGTAGTCGGGCGTCTTGCGCTGGTCATTCGCGTCGCCGATGGCAATAGCCTCGCGAAGGAACTCGACCGCCCGCCGGTCGTCCCCAAGTCCCCGATAAAATCCCGCCGCCGCCCCCAGCGCCTGGGCATACCGCGGATGCTGCTTGCCCACCATTGTTTCGATGCCGTCGATGCCCCGTTGCATGTGAAACGCGGCCATGGCCGTGTCGCCCGAAGCGGAATACAAATCGGACAAGGTCCTCATGAGATATGGAAAACTCGGGTGCTCGACGCCTTGCTCGTCCTCGAAGATCGCGACGCCCCGCGCATAGGCATCGAGCGCTCCCGCGTAGTCCCCATCGAGCGTGCGAATGGTCGATTGAAGGAAAAGACCCTCGCTTTTGTTTCGTCCAATACTTATCGTCCCCGCGCGCGCCGCCAGGAGTTCCTCGAACATCGACTTGGCCTCCCCCACTCGGCCCCATTCTTGATAGAGTCCCGCCAATTGCTCCAAGACGAACGTTCCGTCCCTCGAGGGCCGGTCTCTCCTGTTCCTGGACAGCTCCCGCGCGCGCAAGTAGTAATCCTCTGCCGCGGAATATTCCCCGGAAAGGGCATGCAACACCGCGACGTTGTTCATCGCGACAATGCGGTCGTGGGCCGTCGCCGCGGCCGCCGCCTCGAGGCGCCCCAGCGCGCCCGCATACGCTTCCAAGGCGCCGCGCGAGTCCCCGATTCGATAACGGGTCGCCGCGATGTCGGACAACGTCCGCGCACTGGTGCCGCCCTGGAATAGTTCCAAGCGCTCGTATGCGGCCAATGCGGCGTCGTAATTGCGCGCATAGGTCTCGAGGCGTCCGAGGGCGCGGCACGCCTTCGACACGCTGGGAAAATCCTCGATGGCCAAGACCGCGCGGGCGGAATCGTAGTCGCCCTGGACCATGTCGCGAAGCGCCATCGCATACGCGCCCATGGCCGACGTCACATGCCTTGCCAATATCGTCGCGCGGGGCGGGGGCACATGCGGCGACGAGCCGTAAATCTCGGATTGCGCCGAATCGGGTGACTCGTCGTTAAGCCTGAGTTCGTCCTCGATAAGGCCCACGATGCCGCCGGGATCCGCGGGCCCGCGAGACGACAATACGTACCATAGCCCAATGCCCGCGCCTGCCCCGGCGAACGCCATCGCCACCGCTACCGCCTTGGTCACGCGCCCGAAACGCCAATTCCACTTGGGACGAAGGACTTCCCGGACGCGGGCCGCGTCGTGACGCTCGATGGCGGCGACCAACTGCCCCCGGGAAAGCCAGCGCGCGTTTTCGACTCCAAGGGCCCCGCCGAGTTCCATGAGCTCCTTGTCGCCTTTTTTGTCAAGATTCGTCGTCACTGGACGGGAAGCCTCGTCTCGTGTCCTGACGGCGGGATTCGTGCGGCAAAAACCAAACCCATACACCGCGGGCGACTCGCCATGCGCTGACTAGCCAATTGGGCGCCTCCCGTATGCCTGGACCGCGTGGCTACGATCCGCCGCTCACAACGCCAATTCGCCTTGGGCGCCCCAGCACGAACAAAGCCAGGCCCGCACCCAGGACTACCCAGATATCGCCTAACGAAATCGCTCCCCCCTGAGACCTGTTCGCCCCGTGCGGGCATCCCTCGCCTTCCCCCTCTCCTTCCCCTTCGCCTTCCCCCTCGGACGGGGACAATTCGAAATTGAGCGTGAGCGCCTGCCCTTCTTCAATGACAACGGGCTTCGTCTGCGCCTCAAAGCCTTGGGCTTCGGCGGTCACCTCGGTGACGATGTCGGGAAGATTGACGAAGCCATAGAGTCCTCCGTCCTCCGAAATCTCGAAAATCGCGAGGCCGGCCGTGACCACGGGATTCGCGGACGCCGGGATCGCACCGCCCGGCCCTGCCACCGTCAGCAATCCCGTGAGCGCCGCCGGGATGAGAAGCTTCCGGTTAAATGGAGTAAAGAGAATGTCGCCATCCATCTTCGCGTCGATGACGTTGCGGTCCTCGTGTCCTTCCCAATAATTGAACTGGGCGACGGTTTGCGGCGTGCCGAGGTTGCGGACATAGACCCCGTGAATGTCCCGAAAGAAATTGTAGCCGGAATCCGCCGCAACCGCGTCGCCCATGCGCGGAGTGAGGCCGGCCCCCCGGTTTGCCTCGAACGAGTTTGCAAGGACGCCGTCCTGCCAGATTCCGTTGAAATCGTTGCGAAGAACGATCGGGGCTGCGTTTTCGGATTGGATGCCCAGGCCAACGCCGCGGAATTCCGAGAACGCCACCAGCGATCCGTCCGTCTCGGGCCCCTCCACGAACAACCCCGTGCTGTCGACGTTATCTCCCCCATCGACAACGACGCGCTCGACCGAAAACGGGCCATTGCGCGCCTCGACCAACACGACCGCCCCCTCCCCGGCGCCGGATTGGGCCACCGCCACGTCGCTCAAGCGGGCGTCTGCCCGAAGCGTGACGATGACCGCGGCATCCGCCGCCTGGATTACCGTGAGCGCCACACTCGCCTCGATCATCGACGAGCCGGAACCCGCGCCCTCGAGCGTCACGTGCGAGGGGACGTCGATGGCACCCTCGAAAACCCCTGCCCCGGCATGCACCGTCACACGATTGGACTCGATGGCGATATCGCCCGCGCGGGCAAAGGCCACGTCAAGGCTGGCGAAAGGGTATCCGATCGAACCGTCGCTCGCGTCGTTGCCGCCCACCGCGACATAGAGATCGCTGGGGTCTACGGCGTTTGCCGCGACAAACGTACAACTGGCCGAGAAAAGCAGTAATAACAGGGTCTTCATGGACGATCCTCGCCGGTCATGGGGGAGATGCCGTATCTCCCGGGGTCATACGTCTTAACCCAGATTATACCGGAGGGTGGAAAACTTTGCATGAGCAACAAACCTCCTCCCGCCATCCGGCGATGCCGCGCCCAGCCCCCGAAGGCCATGCCGCGCGCGCGGCCCGAACCTTCCGCAGTCAATTCCGGGGCAAAAGCCAAGCATACATGTGCTACAATCTCGCCCAACTTTACCTGCCCGATGGTCGGGCCGCGAATCGGATCGCGTCGAGGAGTTATCGCCATGAAACCATCCCCTTTGATCGGAATTCTTGCGGCGGCGTTCGCCAGCGCCCTTGGCGCGTCGGCGGCCCCTATTGCCCCCGGCCCCAACAGCCAGGAAGAAATCCAAGAGGCCCTGATTATGGTCGATAAGGGCGGCACCGTCGAGCTCGCCGCGGGCACCTTCGAGTTTGCCGGCAGCCTGTCGTTGGACGTGGACGGCGTGACCCTCTCTGGCGCGGGCATGGACAAGACAATCCTCAGCTTCAAGAATCAAACCGCCGGTAGCGAGGGGTTGATCGTCACGAGCGACGGCGTGACATTGAACGGTTTCGCAGTCGAGGACTCGAAGGGCGACGCGATTAAGGCGAAGGGATGCGACGGCATCCGCTTCCTCGATGTCCGCGCCGAGTGGACTGGCGGCCCCAAGGAAACAAACGGCGCCTACGGATTCTATCCGGTCGAGTCCACGAACGTCTTGATCGACGGGTGCGCCGCCATCGGGGCATCGGACGCGGGCATCTATGTCGGCCAGTCCAGGAATGTCGTCGTGCGCAACTCGACGGCCAAGTTCAACGTGGCCGGCATCGAGATCGAGAACTGCTACGATGCCGATGTCTTCAAGAACACCGCCACGCATAACACCGGCGGCATTCTCGTGTTCGACTTGCCCGGACTCCCCCAACAAGGCGGACACAATGTGCGCGTGTTCGACAACCAAGTCGTCGACAACAACACCTTGAATTTCGCGCCCGAGGGAAACATCGTCGGCAACGTGCCGACCGGCACCGGCATCATGATCATGGCCAACTACAACGTCGAGATTTTCAACAACACCATCGGCGGGAACGCCACGGCCAACGTGATGATCATCGCCTACTCCGGCGGCAAGGACGAGACCAAGGACCCCAAGTACTATCCCTACCCCGAGGGCATCCACGTCCATAACAACACCATCGGCACCGGCGGCGACAAGCCAGAGGGCGTATACGGCACGATGATGGCCCAAGTCGCCGGCTCCCCGCTTCCCGACATCGTCTGGGACGGAAGGGTCAATCCCGCGAAAGCCAAGGACGGCAAGCTGCCCGAGGGGCGCGGAATTTACATCCACGACAACGGCGACGCCGATTTCGCCAACCTCGACATGGATGCCTTCACCAAGGACCCGGCCAGTGCCAAGGTCCTGCGCGACCTGAAGGCGCACGAGGGCAAGATGCCCGCCATCAAGCCCGTGACCCTCCCCGGCAAGGACACCTGAGCAGAGGCGCTCTAATCCAATAATCGACATTCCCCGGGCCGGAAGCGCGAGTTTCCGGCCCGCGACGCATTGTTGGGGTGCCGAAGAGCGACTGGGTACGCTCGAACCGGCGCTGCGGGGAGAAATTAAATGGTAGCCCGTAGGGGATTCGAACCCCTGTAACGAGACTGAGAATCTCGCATCCTAACCCCTAGATGAACGGGCCACAAAAACGGTCGTTTGCCAGAACCGCGCAAAAATCTGGTTGCCGGACTAGGACTCGAACCTAGAATACCCTGAGTCAGAGTCAGGTGCCTTACCAATTTGGCTATCCGGCAAAAGTGGCCCCATGATAGCGAATAGACGGGGCGGGAATCAAGGGAATTCGAAGTGCCCAGTATCCGCGCGTACGGCGTTTCCATCCGGCAACGAGTCATCAATCGGCTAATCACGGCGGGCAATTGCGCGGTCTGGGGTTTCGGGGCATTCATCGCGGTCCTCTTGAAAGTTGCCCAATCCAGGAACGAAGCGGATTCTGGAGCTGCCTTGTGTCGTAACTCCTTTCAAATGTCCCCGTTCTAAATTCAATCGAAACTCCCTTGGGTTTGGGCTTGCCCCCCATCTTTGGTAGTGGGTCAGTTTGAAATCGCCTGACTGTGGCGTGATTCGTTGATGTCCCAAAGCATGGAGAGGGCGACCATGTGAATACAACCCGGGATTTCGTCGACGGGTTGGGCGGACACATAGGTCCGCCCCTACACGGATTGGTAGGGGCGGACCTATGTGTCCGCCCAATCTATGGATCGCCAAGCATTCACGAACCAAATTGACCCACTACCCCATCTTTCGACACCTACCGGCCAAATTTAAGGTGCAGTAGTGCCGATGATCTATGTCCGTTCTGTGACCGCGCCTAAGACCGCCATACGGCCAATCCAAGGTGTCCGCTTCCCCTCCTTCCTTACCGGCAACCTCTTCCTTCTCGATGAACGCGAACCGAATTAGGCCGGTTTCCGCTAGGGTAGTGACTCACGCTGTTGGCGTCTTATGTCCGTCATTCCGGCGACCTGTGATAAGTCGCCGTATATATGAGTCAATACACTAGGATCCATCCGGTTGTCTAATTTTTGGATAGTTGACCTCGTATTATAATTTCCCTTGACAGATTGAAACTCTTGGCGTACAGTGATGCTTGAACACTTCACGAGGCGAGAACTTAACCGCAGGAGGCCCGTCGCATGCACCATCCCCCCCCCCCCGCAGTCCGGCCCATCCGTCACCTTGTAGTCCTCGCGCTCGCCGTCATCGCCGCCAGTCTGGGTGAAGACGTAGTCCGTGCCGCTGCCCTAGGCTTCGGCACCGGCGCAGCCACCGCGGCAGACGATACCCTGGATTTCGGCGACGGTCGCGCCGTCATCGACTTTCACGGCACTTCCCAGATCGACGCATTGGGCGGATATGTGCGCCTGGTGAGCACCGGCAACTCCCAAATTGAGGCCGAGGCGAACGGCGGGGCGCACCTATTTTCCAAGGACTTCGGTGCCGGGGCCAAGGCCGAACTTCAGCTTAGTGGGAACGGGGGGTGGGCGCATCTCAAGAGCAAGGCCGGCGCGAAGTTCGCCGCCGATTACGACGGAAGCGCGTATGTAAACAACGGCACAGGGGCCCAGTTGCAAGTCTTGATTAGCGGCGACGCCTCTCTCCAGAGCAGCGGCAACGGAAAATTCACCGCAAGCGGCGGCAACGCAACCGTCACCGGCAGCACGCCCGGGGCCGAGATGAAGGTCGAATCCGGCGGCTCGGCCTACCTCAAGAGCAGCGGCAACGCGAAGTTCAACGCCAGCGGCGGTAACGCGATCATCACCGGCAGCAGCATTGCGGGAGCCGAGATTAGGGTCGCTTCCACCGGGATTTCCACCCTCAAGGGCAGCGGAGGCGCCGTTGTCACCGCTGACAATGCGGGTTACGCATCCCTGTCGAACAGCAGCACCGCCAAGATCAGCGTCGATCCCAACGGCGATGTGACCATCAAGTTGGGAAACTAGTCGGTCGATTCCTTCTCGGTTAGCTTCATG
>CANKTP010000131.1 GCA_947486375.1 Candidatus Hydrogenedentota bacterium
CCGGCGAGCAAACATCGCCGACCCAACCCTTCCCGACGAAGCCGCCCGCGTTCGAGCGCCAGGGGATCACAGAGGATGACATCATCGACTTTACGCCGGAACTCCGCGCCGAGGCGATGGAGTTGCTCAAGAAGTACACCCACGGGCCGATCTTCACGCCGCCGTCCGTTACGACGCCCGAGAATCTCGGCTCGATACAAATGCCGGGCGCGGCGGGCGGCGCGAATTGGTGCGGGGCAGGGTTCGATCCGGAGACGGGCATCCTGTACATCCCGTCGAACACGATGCCGTCGATGACCGGACTGCGCAAGCCCGACGCGAACCGCTCCAACTTCGACTTCATGCACTCGGGACAATTCCTCGTGCCGGGACCCCAGGGCCTGCCGATCGTCAAGCCGCCATACGGGCGCATCACCGCGATGGACCTCAACAAGGGCGAGATTCTCTGGCAGGTGGCCAACGCCGAGGGCCCGCAGGATCATCCCGCCCTGAAGGGACTCGACGTGCCGCGGCTGGGCTATTCCAGCGCGGGCTACGTTTCCTCCGGCGGCCCGATCCTCACGAGGACCTTGTTGTTCGTGTCACAGGTGCCACGCGACGACAAGGTGCAGGTGATCCAAAAGGCTCTCGCCCTGCGCGCGTTCGACAAGAAGACTGGCGAGGAAGTCTGGAAATATTCTCTCGACAAGGCGCCTTACGCCGTGCCGATGACCTACATGCACCAGGGCCGGCAGTATCTGGTCGTGGGCGTGGGCGGCGATGGCCAGCCTGCCGAACTTTTGGCCTTTGCGCTGAGCCAATAAGGAAATTCGGGGACGGAAATTCGGGGACGGGCTACGAAATACGCTTGTCAGTTGGTGGATATTTCGAGAAAGTGTAGGATGCGTAATTCGTAGCCCGTCCCCGAATTTCCCGGAGAGCCCCTCATGCGCCGCCGTTTCGTTTTAGTTGCCGTCATCGTCGTTGCGTTCAACGTCTCCCATGCCCAGTCCGACCCAAACCTAAAGCATCTCGAAGACGAACTCGCCAGGCTCGCGCCGCTCTCCGGAGGCGTCATGGGCATCGCGGCGGTCCATTTGGAGACCGGACGTGCCGCCTATCTGAACAAAGGCGTGACCTTTCCCATGGCGAGTGCGTATAAGGTCGCCATCGCCGCCCAACTGCTCCATAAAGTCGACAACAAGAAACTCAAACTCTCGAAAATGATCGACGTCAAGCCGGGCGATCTCTCGCCCGGCAGCGGCACCTTGACGCAGCACTTCGACGATCCCGGCCTCTCGATCTCCCTCCAGAACCTTCTCGAACTCATGCTCCTCATCAGCGACAACTCCTCCACCGATATGTGTATCGAGGCCGCTGGCGGAGCCAAGGCCGTCACCGACCGCATGCGCGAGATCGGCATCGAGGGACTTCGCGTGGATCGTTCGACGCTCGAACTGATCGCCGATCTCGTCGGGATCGAGGGACTTCCGAATCGCGACGAGCTAAACCCGAAGGCCTTCGACGCGCTCGTCGAGGCGATACCCGATGCGGACCAGAAGGCGGCATCCGAAGCCTACGGCAGCGATCCCGAGGACACCTCAACCCCCGAGGCCATGGCGATGCTGCTGCAGAAGATTTGGAAGGGAGAGATACTTTCGCGAGAGAGCAGCGATTACCTGATCGATATCATGTCGCGCTGCGAGACGGGCGAGGGGCGGCTCAAGGGGATGCTGCCCCCGGACACCGTCGTCGCCCACAAGACCGGCACCGCCGGGGGCACGACCAACGATGTCGGCATCGTCACGCTCCCCAATGACGCGGGACACGTCGTGGTGGTGGCCTTCGTGAAGGAATCGAGCCTGCCGGTCGTGGAACGCGAGAAGGCCATCGCCGAGGTGGCGCGGGCCGCACACGACTACTTCTTGTTCAATCCGGGCACCTAGGGAAATTCGGGGACGGGCTACGAAATACGCGATTCCGTGGGCAGGGAGATCGCGAACGGTTGCGACGCGTAATTCGTAGCCCGTCCCCGAATTTCCCCCCGAATTTCCCTCGAATCACCCCGCAGGGCCGGGCCCCTGCAGTCCGTCTTCGACGCTACGCGGATCGAGCAACACGCGGGCGGCATCCAGTTGCCCGTGCCCGCCGACTAGGACCAACACATCCGCATTCTGCATGCGGGACTGCGGCGAGGGGTTGGTCTCGGGTTTGCCGTCGCGGACGATGGCGATGATGCTGACTCCCGTAAGCGCCCGCAGATTGAGCTCGGCGACCGTTTTCCCGCAGGCTGTGCTGGTGGAGCCGACAAAATGGGTCCGCGTGACGGTCATCTGGAAGGCCTTGAGCAATTCTTCCTGCGCCTGGCGGTCCGTCGCCTTTCCCCGGAGCATCCCGTAACGGCCGGAGCGAATCGCGGCGATCTGCCCTTCCACGATGTTGTCCGGCAGATCCAGTTGCCGTAACACATGCGCGACAATCTCGATCGAGGTCTCGAAGTCCTCCGAGATCACGTCGTCCGCGCCGCACTGGTAAAGGTGGTCCAGTTCCGTGATGTATGCCGTCCGTGCCAAGATATACAATTCGGGACGCACCGACCTCGCTTGCGCCACCACCCGGCCGGTGGCCAACGGGTCGTTGATGGCGACGACGAGGGTGTGCGCGGTTTCCAAACCGGCATGCAGCAGTATCGAGCGCCTGGAGGCGTCTCCGGACAATACCGGCACCCCGGTCTCCCGCGCCGCCAACACGCGCCGCGGGTTCATCTCGATCACCGAGCACGGCGTCCGCGTGGATTTGAGAACGCGCACGAGGTTCTCGCCGTTCACGCCATACCCCACGACGAGAACTGCGCAGGGCGGGCGGGCATTGCCGTCGTCCGGCGCGTCGAGGGCCTTGCCTATCCGGCCCCTGAGCAGAAGGCGCTCGATGCGTCCCGCGACAGGCTTCGCGATGGGCACGAGCATCGCCCCCACGAGCATCGTGCCGAGGGCGTACACGGTGATCGCCTGCAGGAGCGAGCCCGGCACGAGCCCGATCGCGTTCGCCTCGCGCGCGAGGACATAGCCGAATTCGCTCACGGTACACAGCCCGATTCCAATTTGCAGGGCCGGCCGCAACGGCCAACGGGCCGCGACAACCGCGACCGTGGTCAACACCGACTTGCCGACGAGCGTGGCAGCGATGGCAATTCCCAAGGGCAGGGCATTCGCCACGGCGAAATCGATGTCCACGAGCATCCCAAGCGAGATGAAAAAGAGCGCGTTGAATACGTCGCGGAACGGAAGAATGTCGGCAGCCAACTGGTGACGGACGTCGGCCTCGGCGAGTAGCAGGCCCGCGACGCAGGCCCCGAGCGGCAACGACCATCCGACGATGCCGGCCAACCACGCCCCGCCGAACGCGGCCACGACCGCGAAGAGAGTCACGAATTCGGGACCGCCCGGAAGGACCACATGCTGCAGAAATCCCGGCAAGATCCGGCGCGAGCCGATCACGACGACCAGTAGTCCCGCCAACCCAAGTCCGGTACGCGACAGCGCGGCCGTGGTGGATCCTTCGTCGCCCGTGCCGAAAGCCGGCAGCAGGATCATCACGACAATCACGAGCATGTCTTGAATCAACAGGATTCCCGTGGTGATGCGGCCCGGCGCGGTGTCCGCCTCGCGCATGTCGTGGAGTTGCTTGAGGACAATGGCCGTGCTGCTGAGGGAAACGATGATGCCCACGACGGCCGCCGCCGAATAGGTCACGTCCATGAACGCAACGACGGCAATGAACGCGGTCGCGCTCGTGAACAGCACCTGGAGCCCGGCGGCCGTCAAGACGCTCTTCCCGGAACGCAGGAGCGGTTTTGGCGAAAGCTCGAGGCCGATGGTGAAAAGGAGCAACACGAGGCCCAGCTCGGCGATCGGCCCCACCCCCTCACTGGCGATCAATCCGAGTCCGGATGGCCCGATGGCCATGCCCGTGAACAGGAAACCGATGATCGACGGTGCGCGAAGAATTCGAAACATCCACGCCACCAGCAATGCGGGGCCGAACAAGATGACCGAGTCGGACAAAAACGCCGTATGATTCATGAAATTCCTTTTGGGCCCCTGAAATTTCGCGGATGCGGACGCCTTGGACCGGTGTCTCAGACGAACAATGCAGGTATAGACGAAACCATCGGCCATGTGCAAGCGGGATCGACGGGGCCGGATATGCTCATTCGCAATTCGCTATAATCCACGCGTTCCGGGACCTACTGGCCGATTTCGAAATCGGCCGCGACAATTTGAGGATGGCCGCGTTACCCATGAATAAATTCGCCCTGAAAAAACTGGAAGGATACATGCCGTTTCCCGGTCCCGTGGTCTGCGTTGTCATGGACGGCGTGGGCATCGGCCGGCGCGACGAATCGGATGGGGTGTACCTCGCCCACACGCCCGTGCTCGATCGCCTGTTCGTCGAGAGACTCTTTACGCGGCTCAAGGCCCACGGCACAGCGGTCGGCATGCCAAGCGACGCCGACATGGGCAATTCCGAGGTGGGCCACAACACCTTGGGCGCGGGGCGAGTATTCCCCCAGGGGGCGAAGTTGGTCGCCGACGCCATCGCCGATGGTTCCCTGTTTGCGGGAAAAGGGTGGAAAACGATCATGGTGCATGGCAAGAAAGGCGGGGCCGTCCACTTGATCGGGTTGATATCCGACGGCAATGTCCACAGCCACATCGATCACCTCCACGCCATGCTCGATCAATGCGCCAAGGAAGGGGTCGCGCGGGTCCGCGTGCATGCCTTGGTCGACGGGCGCGACGTGGGCGAAAAATCCGCGCTCCAATACATCGAGCCGCTCGAGGCCCGACTCAAGACGCTCAGCACGGACGGCCGGGACTACCGGATCGCCTCGGGCGGGGGCCGCATGATTACCACGATGGACCGCTACAACGCGGACTGGTCCATCGTCGAGCGCGGATGGAAGGCGCATGTCCTCGGGGTAGGCCGGCGATATCCTTCAGCAAGCGACGCCATCAAGGCGATGTACGCCGAAGACCCCCGGATGACGGATCAATATATGGAGAGCTTCGTCGTCGAGGAGAACGGCAAACCGGTTGGAACCATCGAGGACGGTGATGCCGTCGCGTTCATCAATTTTCGCGGCGACAGGGCCATCGAGCTTTCGCTGGCTTTCGAGCAAGAGGCCTTCGCGCACTTCGACCGCGTGCGCCGCCCCAAGGTCTTCTATGCGGGCATGATGCAGTACGACGGCGATCTCAAGGTCCCCGCGAATTTCCTCGTTCCCCCGCCCACGATCCGGGCCACGCTGGGCGAATACCTTTGCGCGTCAGGCGTCACTGCGTTCGCCATATCGGAGACCCAGAAGTTCGGACACGTCACCTATTTTTGGAACGGCAATAAGTCGGGCTACATCGACCCTAAGCTCGAGAAATACGTCGAGGTCCCGTCCGATCGCGTTCCCTTCGATCAACGCCCCTGGATGAAGGCCGCCGAGATCACCGACGAAACGATCGCGGCCGTGCGTGGCGGGAAACACAAGTTCATTCGCCTGAACTATCCCAACGGCGACATGGTGGGCCACACGGGCATTCCGGCGGCGATTCGCATCTCGGTCGAGGCGGTGGATCTAGGCCTGTCACGCCTGCTGCCGGCAATCGAGGCGGCGCGCGGCATCGCGGTGATCCTGGCGGATCATGGAAATGCGGACCTCATGTTCACCGACGCGAAGGGAAAGCGCGAACCGATGGTCGCGCACACGCTCAATCCCGTGCCGTTTATCGTGAAGGACTACTCGGGCGCGAACCGCTTTCGCCTGACCGACCTCGACCGTTCGGTTCCGCCCGGCCTAAGCAACGTGGCCGCGACGCTGTGTACCTTGCTCGGCTTTCGTGCGCCAGAGGAATTCGATGCGTCGCTTCTCGCGCTCGAGTGATCGGCCCGCGCGGCGCTCGCCGTTTAATTTTCCTTGCAACCAACCGCATCCCTTGCTAGAGTAATCGCATGTCCGTAAAAATGGCGCATTTCCAATGGAACCACTGCCCGATTTGCGGCGGTAAACTCGTCTCGGCGGATGACGGCCAAGGCGTTCGCCCGCACTGCGCGACCTGCGTTCGATTCTATTACTCGAACCCCGTCCCTGCGGCGTGTTGCTTCCTGACGAACGACACGGGCGAGTTGCTGCTGGTCCAGCGTTCGATCGAGCCGCGCAAAGGCATGTGGACGCTGCCCGGCGGATTCGTCGAGTTGGGCGAGACCACCGAGGAAGCCGCGTTACGCGAATTGCGCGAGGAGACCGGTCTCACGGGACGAGGCACCCACCTCATCGGGTGCAGCACCAGTCCAAGCCGCCTCGGCGGCGGCATCATCGTGCTCGGGTACCGCATCGAGCATTGGGAAGGCGAGATCGTCGCGATGACGGACGCGATGGCCTACGGATGGTTCGGGCGCGACGACCGTCCCCCGATTGCCTTCGAGGTACACATGGAGCTCTTGGAAATCTACGACGCCCTGAACCTTGGCTACAGCATCGGCTGACGAATCTTCGCCGAAGGCTACAACGAAATTTCCTCGACGGCCATCAGGATAATGCCCACCGCCAGCGATGCGATCCCAAACGAAAGGATCGCCGCGTAGACCGCCAATCCCGCTTGGACAAGTCGTTTCGCCGTACGGTCCCAATCGTTCGCGAGCGGAAGGCCACCCAAGACAGAGACCGGCAACAGCAACGTCAACACCCGGGTCAAATAGACGTTGTGCCGCGTGTCGAGCCAAGCCCATTGGCCCAACTCGAGGGGCTTGTCCAGGAGCCGCAGCAGTCCCTCTCGCGCCAGGAAAAATAGTCCGATAGCGGCCCCATACAGTGCCAGCGCGATCAATAGCGCCCCGATGGCGGAACGGAGCGCTCGCCAGGTGCTCGCCCTCGGGAATGCGCCGGGCGGCGAGGTCATGTACAGCGCGGTGTAGACGGCGAGGTATACCAAGAGGGCGACCGGGCCGGTGAGCCCGAGAAGCAAGAACACCGTCCGCAAGAACCATGGGTCGAGTCCGGTGCGAAGCGAAAGGCGGTCGCATACGCCCAACCATCGCCCCCGGAATGGTTCCGGCGATTCGAGCGGGGAGCGGGCAACCGGCCGGGCTACGGGACCCGGGGTGCTTGCCGGCGGCGCACTCTTTCGGGACGGCGGCGGAATCGGCAGGGGCGTGGGAATCTCCGGGCATGCGTTCGCCTGTGAGACGTAGGCGAGCAAATCCAACTCCGGTTCCGACGCCGCGGAAAGCTTCGTATAGCCGGCAGGCTGACAGCGTCGAAGCACCGCCGCGACCTGATCGTCGGCCACTGCATCGCCGCCAGTCGACTCCAGTTCTTTTCCGACGCGCATCTTTACCGCCCCGAGCATTCGGGCCCGCTCGGCGGGAGGAAATTTCTCCGCGTCCGCGGCGGCTTGCCGGAGAAACACGGATATCATATTTTGTTGGCGAGGTGTGAGAATCATGGCGAACCCAAACGGGCCGGAAGTATACCGAATCGGCCCGATTGGCCCCAAGAGTTGGGACACCGCCTTGGGAACACACGTTGGCGGGAATCCTTGCGCGCCGGCGGCCCCGAGTGGAGACCACGACCGGTGTTTCGGCGCCCTCACCGTCTGAGCGCGGATTTGATACGCTCTTGGATAGCGAATGGACCGATTGCGGTCTGAGAACATGGGAGCCGTGGCGTGACGAATAATGTTGGGCTGATCCTGCGGAAGCGGGCATGGTTGAGTCCCGGCCTCGAGGGGCTGGTCGACACGGGGACGGGCAAGCGGTATACCTTCGATGAGCTGAACCGGCGCTCGAACCGCACGGCGAATTTTGTCCGCGAGCTTGGCGTGAAGCCGGGCGACCGGGTCGCGCTCCTGCTCATGAACGGGGTCGAGTTCATCGAGTCCTTCTTCGCGCTGGCGAAGATAGGCGTGGTGGTGGTTCCGCTCAACTGGCGCTTGGTGGCGGACGAGCTCGCGTTTATCTTGAAGGACAGCGGGGCGGGGGTGCTTATCTACGGGGGCGAGTTCGCGGAAGTCGCGGGCGCGCTGCAGTCGCGAGGTCCCGACGCAACGGCGATCGCCGAATGGATTCAGGTCGGCGGCGAGGGGATACCGGGGTTCGCGCGGTCCTACGGCGCTCTCCACCAGTCGGCCCCGGAAACGGAGCCGGGGATCGGGGCGGAGGAAGAGGACCTTTTGTACATTATGTACACCTCGGGGACCACTGGACTCCCGAAGGGCGCGATGCACACGCATAACTCGGCCATTTGGACCTGCATCAGCTCGGGGCCGACCATCGACCAGCGCTATCGGGACCGCTACCTGATGTCCCTGCCCCTGTTCCATGTGGGCGCGCTCACGCCGCTGACGACCTGCGTGTATTGCGGCATTACCGCGGTCGTGTTGCGATCGTTCGATCCCGTGCGGACATGGGAACTTATCGAGTCGGAACGCATATCGATTATGCTGGCCGTGCCGTCCATGCTCAATTTCATGCTCCAGGTCCCGGACCATGCGTCGTGCAATTACTCGAGCCTGCGCTGGATCATGAGCGGCGCGGCGCCCGTGCCGGTCGCGTTTATCGAGGCCTACGCGAAGATCGGCATCGAGATTCACCAGATATACGGATTGACCGAGTGCTGCGGGCCTGCCTGCCTGACCAGTCCGGAAGACGCCCTGCGCAAGGCCGGTTCGACAGGCAAGGCGTTTTTCCATACCGATGTCCGCGTCGTTGACGCCCAGGGAAACGATACCGCCCCCGACGTTCCCGGCGAGGTAATTATCCGGTGCAAGCACCTCATGAAAGGATACTGGAACCACCCGGAAGCCACCGCCGATACCATCCGCGATGGCTGGTTGTACACGGGAGACGTCGCCACGGTGGATGACGAGGGGTTTGTGTACATCCAGGACCGTACCAAGGACATGATCATCAGCGGCGGCGAGAACGTGTATCCGGCCGAGATCGAGAATGTGATCCTACGCCATCCGAAGGTGAAGGAAGTCGCGGTCATCGGGCAACCCAGCGCAAAGTGGGGCGAATCGCCGCTTGCGATCGTGGTCCGTAACGACGACACACTGACCGGGAGTGAAATCCTGGATCATTGCAAAGGCAAGCTTGCCCCGTTCAAATTGCCCAAGACCGTTCAGTTCATCGACGTGATTCCGCGCAACCCCACCGGGAAGGTGCTCAAGCGCGTGCTGCGGGAGCAATATTCCGGGCCGGGGCCGGAATGACGCATGTCCGAACACGCAAATTGGGCATCACCGAAAAGGAGCGGCAATAAATGAAAATTGCGGGACGATATGTCGAGTTCTGCGTGGGCGTTTTCTTCGCCGCGTCCGCAGCGTCGAAGGCCGTCAACATGGAAGGGTTCCAAGTTCAGATCCAACTGTACGGCGTCGTAAAGGATGCCGGATTCGTATTCGCGGCGGCATACGGCACCGTCCTGCTAGAAGCGCTTCTCGGGGCCCTGTTCATGGCAGGTGTACGTTTGAAGGGGGCGGTCGCGGGGGTCGCCGCGGCGTTGACGCTCGTTTTCTCGGCGCTCATTTTCTACGCATGGCGATGGAACGGCCTCGAAGACTGCGGCTGTTTCGGCGACTACCTCAAGCTGTCGCCCCTTCAGTCGCTGCTGAAGAATGCCGCCCTGCTGGCCGTCATCGCTTGGGCGCGGTATGGGAGTCTCGGGGAAGCGCCGCCGGTGGCCAGGGGCATTCGCCGAGGACGGTATTTCGCTTCCGGCGCCGCGTTCGGGATGGTCATCATGCTGTTGGTCGCGTCCTATCGGCCACTTGTCACCCCGCCCGCGCCGCCTGCCGCGAACGACGGTACAGCCGCCGTTTCGCGCCCCTTCTCCCAGTTCGTCTTCGACGCCGAAGGCCAACATTATGACCTTGGCGCGGGACGATATCTCGTCGCGATGCTGAACGCGGACTGTCCCCATTGCCGCGCCTCCGTACCGATGTTGAACGAACTGTTCGAGGCCTCCGGCGACGCGGAGGTCATCGGGCTGGTAAGCGGGTCGCCGGGGGAACTGGCCGAATTCAAGTCTGTCACCGGGCCGTTATTCGTTGTCCACGGGATAGATATTCTCGCGCAGATGCCCTTGGTCGAGAAGAGCCCGCCCGAGTTGATTCAAATCATCGATGGGCAGAGAGTACGCGGCTGGACATGGAAGGAGGATCCGCCGCCGGTTTCGAGCGTCCTCGAGGCCATCGGGGCGGACCCGGTCGTCAACTGAGTCGGGGTTGATCATGGAGGTCTCCTTGCAACGGAAACGCGCCTGGCCTACACTCGGCTTCTTTTCTCTAGGGAATCGCCCACAAAGGATCGCGCCATGAACCGCTTGCTTGACCGTTCGAAATTCACTTTCCGGGTACTACTCGCCGTCCTGGCCACAGTGACCTGCGGCGCGGCCCACGCGGGGGTCATCGCCGATGGGGCGACGCCCGTCAAGGTCTCCGAGGGGCTTTCCTTCGGCGAGGGTCCCTCCGTCGACGCCGGGGGCAATATCTTTTTCTCCGACGTGATGAAGGCGCAAATCCGGCACTACACGCTGGATGGCAAGACCGCCATCGCGTATGAAAAGACGGGCGGCGCGAACGGACTTTATCTCGACAGCGCCGGCAACTTGTACGCCTGCGAGGGGCGGAACCGGCGCGTCACGAAGCGCACGCCCTCGGGGGAACTCTCGGTCGTCGCGGACAATTGGGAGGGGAAGAAGTTCAACCAGCCCAACGACCTTTGGGTGGACGCGAAGGGGGGCGTCTATTTCACCGATCCATCTTACATGGCCATCCAGGGCGGGCAGGAGATCGATGGCGAGTACGTCTACTACATCAAGGCCGGCGGCGAGGCAGTGCGCGTTGCGGACGACCTCAAGCGCCCCAACGGAATCAAGGGC
>CANKTP010000132.1 GCA_947486375.1 Candidatus Hydrogenedentota bacterium
ATCGAGGAGCGGGGATGATTGTGTTCAAGGAATCGATATGAGCAATTCCAACATCTCGGATCATGCATCGCGCCGCGTATTGGTGGCGGACGATGAAGTCTCGATCCGGGAGGTCATGCAAGCGCTCCTTGGTGACAAGGTCGGCTGCGGTGTTGTCGCCGTGGATAGCGGGGACGCGGCCTTGGAACAAATGGGGAAGGAGCCGTTCGACGTCCTTGTCACGGACATGGTTATGCCGGGCTTGCACGGGATTGAGCTAATCCGGGCAGTCAAGAATAAATACCCGGCCGTCGATATCATCGTCCTGACTGGTTTCGCCGATATTTTCCCTTACGTCGATGTCGTGAATGCCGGGGCGAGCGATTTCATTCGCAAGCCGTGCGAGGCGCCAGAAATCGAGGCCAAGCTCATGCGGGTATTTCGCGAGCGCAAACTCCGCGAGCGGCTTACGGCAGCTGAACAAAAGTACCGCGGCCTTTTCGAATTGAGCATGGAAGGCAACGTGTTGCTCGATCCGGGAACCTTTCTCTTGACGGACGCAAATATGGCATTTTGCCTCCTCGCCGGGTGTACGCGCGAAGAGTTGGTCGGTTCCAGTTTGTTGGGCATCGTCGTCGAGGATCACCGCGAGCGGGTCGAGGCCGCCTTCCAAATGTTCCGCTCGGGGGGCCAGGGGGCCATGGGCGATATCGCGGTAAGGTGCTCCGACGGCCGCCAAATCAGCGTGGATATTAGCATCACGTTTATGCCCTCATTGCTCGGGGATTCGGCCTTCCTGACCATTCGCGACGTGACCGAGCGCCGCGAGGTCGAAAACCTTTTGGCCGTGGCCGCGCAGACGGACCCGCTTACGGGACTCTCGAACAAACGCATGCTGTATACGCGCCTCGATGTCATGATTCCGCGCGCGCGCCGCGAGGAAAAATCGCTGGCCCTGATGTTCATCGACTTGGACAATTTCAAGCAGTGCAACGACACGCACGGTCACGTCACGGGAGACCTCTTGATATCGAGCGTCGGTGGGATCATCAAGGGGGCGATTCGCGGCGCGGATGAGGGGTTTCGCTACGGCGGGGATGAATTTGCCGTGTTGTTGCCCGGTGCGACGCCGGAAGGGGCGAAAGCGGTGGCGGAACGCATGCGCCAGCGATTCGAGACCACCCAGCAATACGGCACCACGATGAGTATTGGCATCGCCATGCACGACGGATCGAGTAATGCGAGCCAGTTCCTCACGGCCGCTGACGTCGCCCTGTACCGGGCCAAGAGCGGCGGAAAGAACCTCACGCACGTCGCGTGACGGCGTCCGCCCGGGACCCTTCAGCGTCTCGTCAGCGAGGCTGCCAAGCCGCGGACGAACAGCGAAATCATTTCAGCGATTCCGCGCGCGTGACGCCCCGCGATTTCCCCGATGACCCCCAGCGGCGTGCATCTAAGCCGGTAAATGCGGTTGTCCATCGCCCAACATTCGCAATACGGCGACCCGCTCAACGAGGCGAGGATTCGCAGTTGCGCGGTGGGAAACATTACCGCAAAGCGGTCATACCGTCCCGATTTCAACAGCCGTACCAGCCGGAGACATGCTACCGGCTGCCAGGGTGCGTAGTGACGACGCTCCGAATGGATGATCTCGTCGACCATGCCACGTTCCAAGTCCGACGGGACGTACCCGGCCGGAAGCAACGCAGTGATATGGGCGTTTGGCTCCCGCGCGCGCATGTGCCGCAATATTTGGTCGTAGTTCAGGCACACGCTGTAATACGCGCAAATGCGGGGCCGCGCGTTCATGGGAGTATCTTCTCAAAAATCGGCGGATAGAATCGCTCGACGACCCGCGCCCAGTCATATTCCTCTTCAGCCCGCCGCCGCCCGGCCTCGCCCATCGCCCGGCGTTGATCAGGATTATCGAGGAGGCGATTCAAGTACACGGCCAGCTCGAGGTGGCTCTTGCGCTCGAACACGAACCCGCTCACCTCATGCTCGACAATGTGTTGCAGGCCGCCGACGCGGCTGACGCAAACGGGCCGCCCCGAGGCCATCGCCTCGACCGCGACCATGCCGAAAGGTTCGTCCCAAATCGACGGCACCACGCAGATGTCCGATTCGGCGTAGAGCTTCGCTACTTCGCCTTGCGGCCGCCACCCGAGGTTCTTGAGCCAAGGACGGCTCTTGGTCGGGTCGGTGTGGGTCACCCAGACCTCGAAGTCGTCCCGGCGATCGGCGAGGATGTCGCAGGCGTAGAGGAGCGTGTTCACCCCCTTGAGATAATCGTCCGCGCGGCCGCTCATGAAAATGATCTTCTTCTCGTCCCGGCCCTTGAGTGGCGCCGGGCTGTAGGCAAATTCGCGCGTATGCACGCCCCCCGGCACGACGTGGATGTTTGGGTTGACGCCGAGGAGGCGTTGGCGGGTCATCTCGTTATAGACGACGATCGCATTGACCGTGCGTAGATGCTGCACAAACTTCTCGTGATACGCGGCGCTAAACCCGTCCACGTCCAGGAAATTCCGCGCGAAGGGCGACACGGTCCCATGCAGGACCCCTTTTCTCCACGACCACGCGAAACAACGCAGGCAGGCATTCGGGGTGTTCACATAATCGTTGGCGCAGGTCGTGTCCTGCTTGAACAGGGCGAAGTCCTTGATGCACAACGACTCGTAGGTATAGAACCGATCGATCAGCGGGTAATGCGCCAGCGCGTCCGCGAGATAGGGCCGGAAAAAGAAACAGAAACAAAGAAACACGATGTCCGGCTTCCAACCGTCCACCGCTTCTCGGAACGCGGGGGGCACTTTCTCGATCGTGTAATCGGCGAGCGTGAACTCGAGCTCGGTCACCGGATGCGGAAAGCTGCCCGGCTCGACCCCGCTGTATCTCCAGACATCGGGATCCCGCCGGCAAAACAGGCGCACGTCGTGTCCCATGCCCTTCAAGCCGGTCATCGTGTGGAGCACGTCGTACTGCGCGCCGCCCGGCGGGGGCCATGCGAACTCCAAGTCGACGAACGCGATTCGCATCGGCGTGCCCTACAGGTGCCGGCGGGCGCCGTACCACTGGCTGCCCCCGTGATCGATATGCAATACCGCCGTACCCTCGAGCCAAGTCCCGTCGCCGAACTCGCGATGGATGGCCGCGATGAAGTCCCAGTCGGCGCCCTCGAAATGATTGAACTCGGTATACGCGACCTTCTTGGCGCATTCGGACCGAACGCATTGGCAAAACCCGATGGGCAGGAACCCGCCTTCGCGGACGCGCTCCTCCCCCGGACCGGCGAGCAGCACGTCCCACTGTGCCCAAGGTTCGATTTCGCCCAGCAGGATTTTCGCCGTGGTTTCCGGCGTCAGCATCTTGCGGCGATCCGGCGCGATGAACGATCCGGGCTGTTCGACGCGATCGAAACACGCAAAGAGGTCAGGCGGCAACAGGATGTCCGAGTCGAGGATCATGGTCCATTCGCCCGAGGCCAGCCGGAGGGACTCGTTGATCACAAAGCCCTTGGCGTTCAGGTATCTCTCGGGGAATGGCGAGCGCACGATGCGCAGCGCGGGAAACGCCGCCTCCATCGAGGAGATCACGTCGTCCGTGGCGTCGATTCCCGGGACATAGGCGACGATAATCTCGATGTGCGTGGAGGCAACGCCTTGTTGGTGCGCCAGGCTGAGCAGTACCGCCTGCAAGCGCCGGGAAAACCGCATGCTGACAATGACGACGCTGTACTTTGCGGGGATTGGTTCGGCCTTCCCGACGTTACCGCCTTCCCACAACAGCAGATTTTGAGTGAAAATATTGTTGTCGATGTTCCATATAGATAGTTGGACCGGGGCGACGGTGGGCAGGGCCGTGGGCACACCGTCGACCCCCTCGAACTCGACTGGCCGTATAAGCACGCCATCGCGAAGGAGCACGTAGTTGCCCCGGGCGTCGGCATGAAGCACGAGCTTGTGCGAGTAGGCCTCCATCGGGCACAGCAACTTGATGTGGCGCCCGATCGAGAACCCGATGTAGTCGGCGAGGCCGCCGCCGAAGGTGATCGAGATCGTGAAGGGGGCCCTGGCCCAGAAGAGCACCGTGCTCAGTTTCTCCTCGCCGCTGAGCGAGAACCAGCGGATGGCGCCGGGAAGTTGCACGTAAAAGGCGTTCACGGCGCGAAAGTGGCCGAAGTTAAACGTCTGGTCCGGGGGCACATTGTTGGCGATGTGGTTGGCTTGCGCCGCGAGCGCATGCTTGGCCTGCGGAAAATCGCGCCGCGCCGCGTCAATCGCGTCGTAGTGCTTGGGCTGGCGCTGGGCGAATTGCATGGGCGACACCGCGGGCGCGCCGGTCTGCGCCACCGGTGCAACTCCGGGAAATGCGCGGCGAAATTCCCGCGTGGGCCCGTCGCAGATGCGGTGCAGCGCGCAGGCCGAACAGATCGGCCCGAGCGATTTCGCCCGCTCGCCTTCACGCCGTGCAATCTCGCGTTCGTATGCCGCCTCGTTCTCCTCGATGGGCTTGGGTGGATTGCCGGAGTACGGGAGGTGGCGGGTCAGCTTCCGAATCGCCGAAAACGCCGAATGCGCGAAGGGATGTTTTCGAATCAAGAACTCGAGCAGGTACTTGTCGACCAGGCTCTCGCGCGAGGTATAGCGCGCGAGATAGGTGGCGATGGCGCGGCTAACCACAAAGGGGCGGTGGTCATAGAGACGCTCCGCCAGTTCGTGGGAGGACCGGTGATACTGCTGGTGATCGAGAAAAAACTGGGCCTCGTCCTGCACATTGGGCCATAGCGACTCGGGAAACGCGCAGAACGGCGTGCCTACAAGATTGGCTTCGATTCCCGCGTCCTCGAGAGTCCGAGTCAGGGCCGCGAGACGATCCAATGCGGCGCGATCCCCTGTGCCCGCACCGTTGCCCATGAATGCGTCGCGTAAGGCGAAACTCGCCGACCGGACCCCGGCATCGAGCCACCTCCGCACGGCAGCTTCCGCGTCAAATGCATGCGGCAGGTTCATCGGGAACTGGAGCCGCACCGGAAGCCCGGCCCCGGCGCAGGCGTCCAGCCACTCCCGGGTCTTGGCGTCGTCGAACCCGCGCGGCGTCAGGAAAACGTCGAACAGGCCCGCCTCGGCGAGCGCGGCCAAGTTCCCCGGCGGGGTTTCGCCGTCCGTCCGCAGGGACAATCGCATCGCGAGGCCCAGTTGCGGGTCCCCGGAGTACGCGAGAAGTTCCGGGAAATAGCCGGGGATTGGGGCATGGCAGAGCAGGTCTAGCTTCTGCGTCTTGTAGACCGTCCGGCACAACCGAATCCAGCGGTGAAGATCGGTCAGGGCCAGGGGGCGTCCGCGACGGTTGTGAAGCGTCACCATCCCGCGGACAGGATAGATACGTTGGTCCTGGATGTGGAGGGGTTCGCGGCTCAATAAATTGGTCCCAAGTATGGGAAGAAGCCCTTCGACGTGTTGGTTCGCCGCGGCGCCGCGAACGAAAAAAGTATAGACCCGCGCGCGGCGTCGATCAATTGCCCCGACGGCGGTCCGGCCGGAAACCGGGCGACGAAGGCATGCGCCCGACGATTACGAAAACATCCCCTTCACGTCGTGCGGGCGATAGGGTGCCTCGAGGCGCTTGATCTCCTCGTCCGACAACTTTACGCTCACCGACGCGATCGCGTCTTCGAGATGCGGCATCTTCGTGGCCCCGATGATCGGCGCGGTGACGCCCGGCTTCGACAGAAGCCACGCAAGCGCCACGCGGGCCGGGGCCTCGCCGCGTTCGCGCGCCACCGCGAGCAGCGCCTCGACCACGTCCCAATCGTGCGGGTCGTTGTAGAGGACGGAGGTGAAATCGTCATTGCCCGCGCGGGCCGTGCTTTGCTTGTCGTCGAGCGAGCTGCGCGTTCCGGTGAGCAACCCGCGCGCGAGCGGCGACCAGGGGATGACGCCAATGCCCTCCTCGAGGCACAGCGGCATCATCTCGCGTTCTTCCTCGCGGTAAATGAGGTTGTAGTGGTTCTGCATCGCGACGAACCGCGCCCAGCCGTTGCGCTCCGAGATCGAGAGCGCCTTCATGAACTTCCACGCGGGCGCGGAACTCGCCCCAAGGTAACGGACTTTCCCCTGGCGGACGAGTTGATCGAGCGCGGCAAGCGTCTCCTCGATCGGCGTGTGCTTGTCGAGCCGGTGGATTTGGTAGAGGTCAATCGTGTCGACCCCCAGCCGTTTGAGGCTCGACTCGCAGCCCTGCACGATGTGTTTGCGCGACAGGCCGCCCATGTTCTCGCCCTTCGTCAGGGGGAACCGGACCTTCGTCGCGAGGACGATCTCGTCGAGGTTTCCGTACTTGCGCAAGGCGCGGCCGGTCACTTCCTCGCTCACGCCGAGCGAATACATGTCGGCCGTGTCAAAGAAATTGATCCCGGCCTCGATGGCGCGTTGGAAGTGGGCCTGGGCGGCATCCTCATCGAGTACCCAAGGGCGCCACTTCGGCGTGCCGTAACTCATGCAGCCCAGGCAGATGCGCGAGACGCTCAGGCCCGTGTTTCCAAGGTTCGTGTATTCCATGCGCGG
This sequence comes from Candidatus Hydrogenedentota bacterium, assembly GCA_947486375.1. Taxonomy (GTDB): domain Bacteria; phylum Hydrogenedentota; class Hydrogenedentia; order Hydrogenedentales; genus CANKTP01. Next base: position 6,546 of record CANKTP010000132.1, read on the forward strand.
GGCCTCCGGTGGGGTTGGGTGATGGACGCCCAGTATCCCCGCGCCGGCCTGCCCGAATCAAACGGCGTGGATATTTCCGTCACCGCCTCTTCGGTGTTCCTCGGTGTCATCGGTGGATATCTCCATTCCTCGCCCGCAACCCCGTCGTGCTAAGGTACTGCGACTGGATTTACCCGGTCCGCCCCGCTTCGGGTGCGACATCGATGGAGAATGCACATGAGACCCCACGTTTTTGCACTGCTGACTGCAGGCCTGTGTCTGGCCGCAACCGCCCATGCCGGCCAAACCAAACCGCTCCTCGATGCCGACGCCATCAAGGCCCTCGTCCTTCCGGACGTCGAGATAAAATCGGTGGCGCACACCGAGGGCGGCAAGGCCGGGGTCGCCGGTGCCGGATACTACGATGTGGACGGCGTCATCGGCGGGACGATTGGCTTCGAGCTATTGCTGCCGCTCGAATGGAATGGACGCTTCACGATGGGCGGCGGCGGCGGGTTCGTCGGGTCGGTGCAGAACATGATGCGCGGGTCGGCCAACCAGGGGTACGCTACTGTCGGCACCGACACCGGCCACACGGGTACGGACGGAAGTTGGGCGCTGAACGATCTTTTGGCGCAAGTGAACTTTGGGCATCTCGCCGTACACCGGACGACGGAGGTCGCGAAGGCGATCATTCACCATACTTACGGCAGTGGCCCGGAGTTTTCGTATTTCCTCGGCTGTTCGCGTGGCGGTGGCCAGGCCATGATGGAGGCGCAGCGGTATCCGCAGGATTTCGACGGGATAGTTTCCGGCGCCCCGGCCTTCGATTGGACCGGGATCGCCGCCCTGTTCGTGCAGATGGCGCAGGCGTTTTATCCCGATCCCAACAAGCTCGACACGACGGTGCTCCCGAAGGAAGATGTCGAACGGCTCTATGCCGAAATCCTGAAGCAATGCGACGAAAAGGACGGATTGAAGGACGGCATCATCGCCGATCCGCGCGACCTCACCTTCGACTTGTCGAAGGTGCCTGGATTGAACGACGCGCAACGCAAGGCGATCCAGGTGGTGTACGACGGCGCCAAGAACGCCGACGGCTCCATCTATCCCGGCTTCCCCTTGGGCTGCGAACCCGGCGGGGGCGGCTGGTTTAGCTGGATCACGGGCCCGGGGCCGCTGAACCCAATGAACGGAAACTCTCCGAGCGCGAGCTTCATGTTCGGCACGCACGTGCTCAAGTATTTTGTCTTTAACGATCCGGAGTTGAACTACGCGACGTATGACTTCGGAAACTGGGACAAGGACTCCGCGCTCACCGCGTCAAACCTAAGCGCGACCAACCCGGATTTGACCACCTTCAAGGATCGCGGCGGCAAGCTGATCCTCTGGCACGGTTGGGCCGACGCCGCCCTGCCCGCGGGCGCCACCATCGACTACTACGAGAAGGTCCGTAGACAGCACGCCGACGCCGACGACTTCACGCGCCTCTACCTGCTCTCCGGCTGCATGCACTGCGGCGGCGGTTCCGGCCCCAGCGGCGTCGACTGGCTCGAACAAATCGTCGGCTGGGTCGAAGGCGCGAAAGCGCCGGAAGTGATCATCGCCACCGGCAAAACCGCCGACGGCGCGTCCCTTTCGCGCCCCCTGTTCCCCTATCCGCAAGAAGCCATGTACGACGGCGAGGGCGATCCGAATGACGCGGCGAATTTTGTGGTGCGAAAGCCGTAGAGGACGCCGATAGACAGCGGGACGAACATGGACTGACATGGGCACGCCCTCCCTCGTCGATGACGAGGGAGGGCGCTTGGTTTTGGCAATGTGGTTATTCCTCGATGACGCGGGCAGACACGACGACGAAGAGGGTGGCTTTCCCCGGGTTGATCTTCGCATGGCCCACCACCGCCATTTGATACTCCAGGACGTCGATGTCCGCCTTGACGCCTACGTGGTGCCTCTGTACCCCCCCCCCCCTCCTCTTTTCGTGTAATGACATCAGAACATTGGAATGAGAATTCGTCGAGACTCACTTGATTTCTGTCACCCGACGCCACCCGAACATTACTCACCCCTAGCTGGAATAAGTTCCCGGGGTTCTCAGTATCCGCAGTGGGAAGGGCGACAAGGCCGCTGGTATCGGCACCGCTTCCGTCCCGGACGCGCATGGCCAGTGTATCCACAAGTCCGATTCTGGAATATCCAAATGTCGACTGGAGTTGCTGTGTCACGGCCGACAGTACGTCCGGACATGGGGTCAAATCGCCAACGACGTATTCGTCCCTTGCGGCGAACACAAGGTAGACGAGCAACTCGATGTTCTTCACCGGCGGCGGCGGCACATCGAGTTCTTCAATGATTTTCCGTGCCTGCGCAACGGCATCTTCGGCACCCACAAGGATAATCCGATCTTCCGAAATTGCTTCAGCCTGGACCTTGAACGCCGAAACCAATCGGAGGACCATCAGCAACTCGTCGCCCCTGAGATGATCAATCCGAACAAATGAGGGGACCAGTCCTTTCTCGGCTGCGACATCGGCCAGGGTTTTTACCGTGGTCGGAATTTTCGCCTCCTCCTGCGCGAACGCTGAGCAGAAGGAGGCCGTACCCATCATTAGGACGGAGCAGACTCTCCAAAACCGTCCGATTAACACCTCGTTGGTTTTCATGGCGTTTTTTCTCCGCGTGCGTCGGCTACCAAATAGAAGACGACCGTGGGATCGTCGGTGTACATCTTGATTACCTCCTGCTTTTCGCCGGTCAATGGAGGGAGCAGGTCGGACAACTGTATGTCTCGCGTGGCATGCACTTCGGACAGGATCGTCGTCGCGACGGGGATCCGCAAATCGGGTGCACGGATCGAATGGCGCCACCATGCCGATGCTGCGGTCAGGGCGATGACGGCCATGGCGACTACGGCGAATCGAGGGGTCGTCATCATGCGGCGTCGCGGGGATTCAATCGCATCGAGCCTCTGGATGGCCTCGAACACGCGAGCGTCGAGCGTGGGGTCATCGGCGATGTCGGGTAGTGCCGACAGCGCGGCACGCGTCTGGCGCATGGCGGCTTCCGCGTCGCGGCATGCGGGGCATGACGCGAGGTGACGTTGCAAGCCGGTCTCGCGGCGCGGGGAGAGGTCTCCGCTTACGGAGAGGGCAATCGGTCGTTCGTACCTTCGGCAACTCATGTTCATGCTCCCAAGTGTTGGTCGCGGTGGCGTTTTAGCTTTACCCGGCCCCGGCAAATCAAGGTGCGCACGGTCATTTCGGTGACGCCCATGATCGCCGCTACTTCGCGTGTCGACTGTCCCTCGATGTCGCGGAGGGTGACGGCGGCGCGTTCGCGTTCGGTCAGCGTGCGGAGACCTTCCTCGATTACGTGCATCTCGATTTCGGCGTCCATGTGGCGCGCCGCCGGGTTGAGCGTCGGCGATCCCGCCTTGGTTGCGGCGCGCGTCTCGTCGTGGCGGCGGCGTTTCGACCCGAGGTCACTACAGACGTTCACCGTGATCCGGTAGAGCCAGGCCTCGATCGGACGTGACGGATCGACCCGGTCGAGGCCGCGATAGAAGCGGATGAAGACTCCTGGGCCGCGTCCTGGGCGTCCTCTCGGTTGCCGAGCAGCCGCAACGCCACCCGCAACACGCGCACCCGGTGCCGCGCCATGAGCGCCGCGAAGGCCTCCATGTCGCCGGCTTGGGCGCGGCGCACGGCCTCGTCGGCCACGGCGGGCGATGGGGTGTCCGCGTGGCCAAGGAGTGCATCCAATACGAGGTCTCCATTCGGCATCGATCCGTGGGCTCCCTGACATTCATACTATATACCGGTGCTGAGGGGGAGACGTTGACGCGAGAGGGTGGATATGGGACGAACTGGACGGAGGAGACGAAAGGGGCTTGGGCAAATAATTGTTAGAAGCCAAACACTATTATGAAAACTTGATTGATACGGTATTGATGTGCATATTAATATCATGCCTAGAGAGTAGTTAAGAGGACATATGCTTCAAATTGATCGACAATCGGAAACGCCCCTATACGTCCAGCTTCGGGATGCGCTCTTGCGGCGTATCGAGGAGACGCCGCTCAAAGTCGGCGATCGCCTCCCGACGGTGACGGCGTTGTCGCGGCAACTTGGGGTGACGGCGACGACGGTGCGCCGGGCGCTCGAGGACCTGACCCGCGAGGGACGGGTGGTGGCGCATGTCGGGCGGGGGACCTTCGTGGCCGATCCGGCGGTAAGCGCTCCGGAGCGTGCGACAGGATCG
>CANKTP010000133.1 GCA_947486375.1 Candidatus Hydrogenedentota bacterium
GGAGCGAACTCCGCAAGATGATGAGCTGGATTAAATAATCCCCGGCCGCAACCTCCAAAAGGGGTTGCGGCCTTAACATTTGAACAGGGGCCGGGTTCGCCGCGCGGTGCGGACCGGCCCACACGGTGCCTGCGCGTTGATGCGCGGCGCCGCCACCCCGCGTTGGACGGGCCTTGCGCCCGATCCGGAGGATAGTGTCTTGAAGACCATGCTTCGTCTCCAGGTCCTCGATCTCAAGATCGAGACCTGCCTGGCGCGAGAGAGCGAAATCCCGAAGCAGAAGAGCAAATTCAAGATTCAGCGCGAACGCCTCAACGCCGAGCTCGGCGAGCGCGAGAAGGGCCTCAAGTCCCTGCTGATCGAGCAGAAGGATTGCGAGACCGAAATCGGGATTCGCCAGGATCAAATCCGCAAGTACCAGGGCCAACTCAACGCCGTCAAGAAGAACGACGAATACCAGGCGCTCCTCCACGAAATAGAACTCACCAAGAAGCAGATTGGCGTCAAGGAAGAGCGCGTCATCGCCATCATGATGGAGCTCGACGACGCGCGGGCCCGGTTCGAGGAAGACAAGAAACGCATCAAGGCCGACCTCGCCGACATCGACCGCCAATGCGCCGAGATCGACCTCGAGCTTGAGGCGGCCGTGGCCGACCGGAAGGTCCTCGAGGGACAGCAGGCGCCCTTGGTCGCCGACGCCGACCCCACGCTGGTGCGCCTGTACAAGCGAATTCGCGCGAGCAAGAAGTCGGGCGCCGCCATTGTGCCCCTCAAGGACGAAGTCTGCGGCGGCTGCCACATGCGGCTCCTGCCCCAGTCCGTCAACGAGATTCTCGCCGGGTCCAAGGTCCACACTTGCCAGCACTGCGGCCGCCTCGTGTACAATCGCGAGTTGTACGAACAGGCCGAGGAAGCGCACGTCCAATAGCTTTCCCCGCCAACCCAGAGGACGGCCATCACCATGACGACCTTCTTTAGCCGTAGTCCCTTCGCCGGTTTCATGGGCGGCAAGAAACGCATGCCCGACGGCGTCTGGATCAAATGCGACGGATGCAACCAGGCAATCTACCGCAACGAGCTCGATGAGAACCGCCAAGTCTGCCCGATGTGCGGCCACCATTACCGGATTTCCGCGCGGCGCCGCATCGAGATCGTCGTGGACGAGGGAAGTTTCGCCGAGACCCACACTGACATCCGCTCCGCCGACCCCCTGCAATTCAAGGTCGGCAAGGAAACCTATGCGCAACGCATCGAGCGCGCCCGCGAGGCCTCCGGGATCGATGAGGCCCTGCTCACGGGTTTTGCCGCCATCGAGGGACAACGCGCCGTCATCGGCGCGATGGACGCCCAGTTCATCATGGCCAGCATGGGCTCGGCAGTGGGCGAGCGATTTTGCCGCGCCGCCGCCGACGCCATCGCCGACCGCCTCTGCTTCGTGTGTTTCGCGGCCTCTGGGGGCGCGCGCATGCAGGAAGGCATCCTCGCCCTGATGCAGATGGCCAAGACCGTCGACTCGATCCGCCAGATGAACGAGGCCGGCGTGCCCTTCATCTCCGTCCTCACCGACGCGACCACCGGCGGCGTCTACGCCAGCTTCGCCAGCCTCGGCGACGTCACCCTCGCCGAACCCGGTGCCAACATCGGCTTCGCGGGGAAACGGCTCATCGAGGGCGCGCTCAAGGTCAAGATTCCCGAGGGATTCCAGACCTCCGAGTATCAATACAAGAACGGGTTCATCGACCGCATTGTCGACCGGGCCGAGCTCCGCCCCACGCTCGCCAAGCTGATCCAATACCTGACCCCGGCGACGTGACGCCCCAATCGTGGTGCAGGCTTCCAGCCTGCGCGCCTGTCGAATGACACCCCTCGAATACCTCTTCAGCCTCGAGTTCCACGGTATCAAGCTGGGCCTCGAAAACATCGCGCGCCTGCTCGGGGCGGCCAACGATCCGCAGGCCCGCTACCCCACGATCCACGTCGGCGGGACCAACGGCAAGGGCAGCACGGTCGCCATCCTCGACGCCATCTTCCGCGCCGCAGGCTACCGGGTGGGACGCTTCACCAGTCCGCATCTGTGCAACGTCAGCGAACGCTTCCTCGTCAACGGCGCCCCAATCCCCGCGGATGAACTCGACCGCCTCATCGAGAAATACCGGGGACTCGCGAGCGTCCTCGAAAATCCCCCGACCTTTTTCGAGATCAACACCGCCATCGCGTTCAGCCATTTTCTCGAATCGGGCATCGATGTCGCGTTGATCGAGGTCGGACTCGGCGGACGCTTCGACTCGACCAACGTCATCACGCCGCTCGTCTCGGTCATCACGAACATCTCGCTCGAACACACCCAGTACCTCGGCTCGACACTCGAGGCCATCGCCTTCGAGAAGGCCGGTATCGTCAAGCCGAATGTCCCCCTCGTGCTTGGCGAGCCACAGCCGGGGCCGCAGCGGGTCATCCTCGACCGCGCCCGGGAACTCGCCGCGCCCGCGCGCCTCTTGGGAAGGGAATTTCACGTCAAGCGCCAAGGCCCCGCACTCGAACAGCGCATCGACTATTCGGGGCCCGTGTTTTCGTTGCGCGAGGCGCCCCTCGCCCTCGCGGGCGCACACCAGGCCGACAACGCCGCGCTCGCGGTCGCCGCGGTCGAGTGCATCCTCCCACATTTCCCGCGAATCGGGAAAGACACCCTGCGCGCGGGCCTCGCAGCCGCATCTTGGCCATGCCGCCTCGAGCGTGTCCTCGATTCGCCCCCGGTCTACATCGACGTGGCCCATAACCCCGCCGGGATGAAGGCCCTCGTCGCTTCCCTCCCTGGCCCCTGCGCCGTGGTCCTCGCCATCGCCTCGGACAAGGATGCCTCCGCGATGATCCAAACCCTCGCGCCGTTCGCCGCGCCCCTCATCCTGGCCAAGTTCACGGGCGGACGCGCACTCGCCGTCGAGGAACTCCGGAAGGCCGCCGGCGGTCTGCCCTGCCTCTCCGCCCCCGATCTCGGCGCCGCCATCGAGCTCGGCCTCGAACATGCCTCGCCGTCGCGCCCGCTGCTCATCACCGGCTCCCTCTTCACCGCCGGCGAGGCCAGGACATATCTCGTCGAGCGCCACGGCGCCCGCCCCATGCGCTTCTAAGCCGGGGTGTGGCGTTCCCGCCCCAGCCTTGTGTCGAGTGAAGCGGGCGACGTTCGTAGTGAAGCACAAACGCGTGCCCTGCTACGAACAGGCGCTCACCGGGATCATTGGTCTCCGCGCGGCCGCAACGCCGAAATCAGCCTTCGGAAATAGACCATCAAGCGGGCTTATATGCAGTCCGGCGATTCGGGCTGCACGGCGGCAAGCCGCTCGCGCAAGAGCGAAGGCAAGCCTTCGCACTCCAAATCGGACACGGCCTGCATGGAGCGCAGCGGCTTGCCGCCGCTCTGCTTGTATACGCTTGCGTCCGCTTTGACCAGACTGCCCGACCTTTGCCGACACCTGGCCTCGAACCTTCCCTTTTTCATCGCTATCGGGGAGATCCGGGCCTCATGCGCGGCTGGCTGTCCATGCTCGACATCTACTTCCGAGGTAATACGCCTGCCCACGACAGCACCCGGTAGTGCAGGATCATCAGCGTCATGCGGATGCCGAGCAGGGCGGCCTTGAAGAGGTTTCCCGTGACGGACGAGGTGCCCACGCGCTTCTTGTAGTTGACGGGGATCTCGATGAAGGGGTGCCCGTTGAGGATGGTGAGCAGCATGATTTGCGGGCCGAAGGCGGAGCCGCCGACGGTGAATTGGGGGCGGATCGATTCGTAGACCTCGCGCGTCATGAGGCGCATCGAGCAGCCGACGTCGGTGAGGATGGTCGTGTTGAAGAGGAACTCCATCAGTTTCCCGACGCCCCAGTTCCCCCACTTGAGCAGGAAGCCCATGTTGGCGCCCTCCCACACGAACTCGCGCACGGTGCGGGTGCCGAAGACCACGGGGAGGTCGTCGGAATACGCGAGCATCTTGAAGACGTCGTGTCCGGAGAAGGTCCCGTCGGGCTCGGAGATGATGAGCAGGTCTCCCTTGGCCTCCCCGAGGCCTTTCCAGATCGCGTGGCCGTACCCCTGCCTTGGTTCGTGGACCAGCCGTGCGCGGGTCTGGAGGATTTCCTCGTCCGTGCCCGGCGCCGCGTTGTTGTTCACGGCGATGATCTCGTCCACGTATTCGCAGGCGAAGAAATCCTCGATGGCCTCTCGAATGGAATCTTTTTCGTTGTAGGTCGGGAAAATCACCGACACCGTTTTTCCGCGCCACATCGTTCGAGTAAAATCCTCACCAATAGGTATAGAAAACCGCCTCGGTAAACCAGCATTGAAACGCGAGGAACGTCGCCGTGACGGCGGCGGGTGCCGGCGAGCCCGCCGCGCGGCGAATCTCCTCGAGCCGGTGCGCGGCCAGGACGGCGGCGAAGGGCAACACGTACATCGCCGAGCGCTCGCCTTCCCCGCGCGCAAGGTACAGTATATCCAAGGTGGCCAGCGTGAGCGCGACAACGAGGAACAGCGGGCGCGGGCCGGACCCGGGACGCCGCAGCCGCGAGAGCGCCAGCACGGTCACCGGGATTCCGGCGAAGTAGGCCATGCTGAGGGGATTAAGAAACTTCCAGGTCCACGATGGCCACCGGGGCGAGTATAGGTCGAGGTGATGTTGATCGAGGTCGAATTGTTGCTTGGCCAAGCGGAAACACTCGATCGCGTCGAAACCCGACCACCAGTAGATCGCCGCATGCACGGCGGCCAGCGAAAGCGCCATGAGGACCGCCGTCTTCACCACGGCGAAGCGCGACGCGGGATCGCGCAGCTTCCACAGGCCGATGAACCCGAAGAACGCCCCGACGCCTATTAGCGAGAACGACATCAGCGACATCAGGGCATATACGGCGCCGGCGGCGAGGGCATAAACCGCCGTCCCCCGCGTAATCGCCCGCCAGAACAGGAACAACGACGTGATGGTCAAGGGCATAAACAAGATGTCCGCGCTCGTGGCGGTGAACAGCGCGATGGACGGCATGAGGACGTACACCATGCACGCGGTCACGCCCGTCGCGTGGTCGAACATGTCGCGTACCCACCAGTAGAGGGGCACGACGGCCGTGGCCCCCACCGCCATCGTCGCGAGGGACAACGCCAACGGTTCGCGTCCGGCCACGAACGACAAAACCCAGAGAATCGCCACAGGCCCCGGCGGGTGTACCTTCGCGTGCATGCTGAGGTAGGGGTGAATCGCGTTGTAGTCCCGGAACAATCCCCGGATCGAGCCGCCCAGTCCGATGTCCCCGATGTATTCGTAGGCCTGCCGGGAATACGCCTGGCTAAACCCGTCGAGGCCGCCGCGCATCGCGGCCACGGCGGCGGCGTAGGCGAATGCGAACGCGGCCAGCCCCGCGAGGGTCCGCCATACCTCGCGGCGGCGGGGCGCCGTGTCCCCGGAGATCGCGCGTCGATACACGGCCCATCCGCATCCCAAGAGGAGCGCTTGGAGACCGGTCGCCCAGAACAGCGGGCCGGCGGCCTTGACGGGCGAGTAAAGGGCATAGAAGGGAGTCGGGTGACCATCGATGCTCTCGAGGCCGATCTGCCACAGGAGCCACACCGCGAAGAGAACCCAGAGGAACGCCCGGAGGTAGATTCCGGCCAGCCGCTGGGAACTTGCGTTGCCGGGACCATCCATCGAGGGAAGCATGCGCGAGATTGTAGCGCAGGGGCGCTGGCGGATTCATGGCCCGCCGCGCCCGAGGGCGCCCCAGCCGGGTCAGGCCGTGGGCGCTTTCCGGGCAACCGTCAAGACGAACCCACGGTCGGGATCGTACGTGAGGTCTCCCGCATGGAGCCGTGCAATCTCCCTCGCCTGGGTGAGGCCAAGGCCCATGTGCGTGCTTCCCTTGGTCGTATAAAGGGGATCGAACACGGATTCCCGGTGTTCGGGGGCAATGGGAAGGCCCGCGTTGCGCACGCTGAACGCGACCGAATCCGGGGTGCCCTCGATCGCGAACACTATCTCCAAATGTCGTGTCGCCTTGGCCTGTTCGATGGCGTTGACTAGCAAATAGAGCAGCGCCCTCACCATCTTGGGTTCGTCAATCACCATGTTGCCGGCGGTGCCCGCGACTCTACGCTCGACGGCAATCTGGGAAATCTTGATGTCGTAGCCCCGCAGTTCGATTGCCTTTGCAACCAAATCCTGGGGGTTGACCACGCTCCGGCTGGGATCGTCCGCCCGCGCGATGCCCATGAGCATCCCCATGAGCGATGCGCTCCGCCGCGCGGCCCGCGCGATCTCGCCCAACATCCGGGTGGATTCGGCGGAGAGGTTGGGTTCGAGGGAAACCAGTTCGCTATAGGCCATGATCGCCCCGAGATAGTTATTCACCTCATGGGTGATGCCGCTGACGCAGCCGCCCAGCTGGGCATATTTGAATATCTCGGCGAGTTGATCGGGGCAGTCGGGGAGGTGGAGCAGGTCAACGTCACCCGCAGAATTCGGATACAGATCCATGAAAGGTCGCTCCCAGCTGCAGGAAGCAGCGTAACCTAATAACGAGAAATTGTCAATTTGAAAATCCCGCTAATCCGAGATGCGGCCGTGCATTTGCGCAATTCGCAACAAAGCCTGCGGGATTGCTTCGGCCAGTACCATAACGATGACGAGGGCACGCCCCCAATTCGGTCGATTGCGCGCGAGTGAAAGGCGGCGGAAATTAGGAATTGCGCAATGACAAAGTGCAGCGAGTCAATAATAGCCTTGCCAAGTCGCGAACGGCGAAATGGCCTGGTTTGGGGGTGCCTCATCAGCCCCCGTCGTACCGGCTTTCCGTGGTGGGGTGCAAGTCCCGCCACTTTTTCATGTCTTGCGCGTTCCTGAAATACCGGCGATGTACGCCATCGTAACGATTGCAGACAGAGTGAATATCAGGTGTACGCCGATGATCGACGGATGATCGTTGAACATGAAGGCGAAACTGCCCCGTCCGCCCGGCCCCGCCACAAAGTAATCCCTTATCAAGAAGGTCTTCGCGCAGGCCACGGCGTAACAGGCCCAAACGACGAGCAGGAAAAGCCTTGGGATAGGCCGTTCACCCCGATGAAGGATCGATACCGAGGCCGCGACGGCAATTGTCGCGGCGGCGGGAAGCGGCATCAATACCGCCTGCGAAATCTCAAAGCCGTTGTGCGAGAGCATATCGTCGTTCAGGTCGTACATCGCATGAAAGAAGGTCAGCGTGATCGCGGCCTGCCACGCGGCGGACACCGACCGCATCGCGACGGCGATGACGAGCATGCCGAACACGATGAAGCGCGACAGGGGGGCGAGGAAAAACGCGGCCGCAGTGGTGACGGCGGTATCGGATTGCTCGCCCCCGGGCGTGCTGGCGAGCAAGGGGATTGCGTAAAATAGCGCCGCGCCCAGCACGACCATGCCCGCATTCGGGGCGATACTTGACTCCTTGGGCGGCGGGGCCTCCCGCGACCCGGTCAACAGGTTGCGATTGCGGTACGCGCAATAGCCGAGGGCCGCGCCGAAGACGAACCCGAACGAGAACTCCATCATCTTCCACCAGCCGAACCACTTCTGGTCAACCGGGAGATGCGGCCCGGCAACCATCCACAGCGCTCCGCCGCCAAAGCCCGCCGCTCCGCCGAGCAATCCCCACAGGGCGAAGCGCAGCGGCAGCGGGCCTCGGCCGCCGCTATCCCGCGCGCGCAGATAACCAAGGAGCGCAATCGCGGCGAACAACAGCCCGGCCCAGCATTCCTCGCGGGGCCTGTCGAGGCGGTTCGAGAAATAGATGAGCTTGGGTTCGTTGACGAGTTTCACGCCCGCGTAGAACGCAAGGACGGCGAGGCCGAACGCGATCAGGAGCGCCTTGCGATCGTATTGCGGGCGCACCAGGGCGATTCCGAGCATCGCGCCGCCGAACAGTCCCCAGATGCCCCCTTTCACAGTCACCCCGATGAGGCCCCAATAGACCGTGTCCGCCTCGCGCAGGAACCCGAGTGTCTGCCCATAGGTCATGTCGCCCCCAAAGCCGATCCCGATCGCGCCGAAGAGCGCCACGCGCGCCGCCGTTTCCATCGAATGGCCGAGCAAGAGACTGAGGCACAACGCAACATAGCACCCGGGGATCATGGCGCCAAACGGCCCGCCACCGATGTAGCCGCGCAATCCCCAGCCAAGCAGCATGGCCGCGGCGGGGAAGAGTACAAACGCAGAACGCCGAGGCGATGGAATGTTTGACACGGGAAACCTCCGGGAACGGGTCAACTCGGAAGAAGCGCCTTTATAGCATACCAAGTTGACGGACCGTCTCCCGGGGCGTGGGCACTTTGCCCATGCACTTGGCCCGATGACTTCGCCCGGTCTGATGCCGCGGCACCGCGGGCGCCGGGATTGTTGTCTACTCCGATTCGTGGAGCGGCAGGAGAATGTCGAAGGTTGTGCCTTCTCCCGGAACCGAGTCGTAAGACATGGCGCCGCTAAGGCCCTTGACGATTCCCTCGACGATGCCGAGGCCGAACCCGGATCCGAGTTCTTCCTTTGTCGTGAACGCTTCCTCGAGGGCGCGCAGGGACACCGTGTCATCCATGCCGCACCCGTTGTCGCGCACGGTCAGGCGCAGGTAATCCCCGGCGGCGAGGCCCTCCATGAGGAACGGCGGCTCGTTCCGCACAAACCCGAGTTCGACCGTAAGTTGACCGCCCGTTTCCCCCATCGCGCGGAAGGCATTCGTGCATAGGTTGATGATCAGTTGGACCAACTGGGTGGGGTCTGCGAGCACGCGTCCCTCGGGGGCGTCGAGCCGCAGCACCACCTCGATCGACGGCGCCAGCGACGCGCGGAGCATGCGCACCACATCGTCGACCAGCAAGTCCATCCTTACCGGCTCTTGGGGTGTCTCGGTCGCCCGGCCCAAGGTTTGGATACGCTCGACCATCGCGTTGGCCCGGTCAATGACAAGGTGGATTCGCTCGAGGTAGGCCTCGACGGAATGTCCCTCTTTGAGCCCCGTTTGGGCCAGTTCGGTATAGCCCTCGATGACGCTGAGGAAGGTCTTGAAGTCGTGCGCGATTCCGCGGGACAAGGCCCCGAGCGAGCTCATTCGCTGCGTCCGGGCGAGTTCGGCCTCGAGCCGGGCGCGCGCCTCCTCGGCCAGTTTGCGCTCGCTGATGTCCACGACGAAGCCCTCGTAGTAGACGAGGTCTTTTCCGTTGTAGACCGCGCGGGCGTTCTCGGAAATCCACTTGATCGATCCGTCCTTGCAGCGGATGCGCGACTCGAAATCGCGCACCGAACCGCATTCGCGCATTTCGTTCATGAAGTCGTCGCGCCGGCCGGCATCGACGTAGAGCTGTCCCGCGATGTCGGTGATCCCGTTCATCAGGTCCTCGGGGCTGTCGTATCCGTAGATGCGCGCGAGGGCCGAGTTGACGTTGAGGTAATAGCCGCCCGGGAGGGTCTGGAAGATGCCCTCGACCGCATTGCGGAAGAGGCTCTGGTACGCATCCTCGGCGGCGCCGTTCAGGTTCATGAATCGTACGGGGTAGGTCCCGGCCATGATGCGTCTCCTTGATTTTGCCAAGAAAAGAGCAAGGGGCGTACCCAAACTCGTGGGTGACCGCAATTTGGCTGTTTTTGGGAGTAGATGCTCGCCGTACCGGCAAAAGCGCAACTTTAGAGTCCTACGAGAATGTATGAGTAGTTGTCTCGGCCTACATTCTTGGATGCGTCCGACCAGCCGCTCCGCGCGTCTGACGATTTTAGTTCCTCCGCATCGCCGCGATAAGATACTCTCGGAATTCGGGGACGCCCCGTAACGTTTTTCGGCAAGAGGTTATGATGAAAACACCGGTAGTGGACGAGACCCTTCTCGGCGAGATCGTGCGCCGGGTCCGGGGAGTCGCTGACCCGCAACGAATCATCCTGTTCGGATCCGCGGCGGCCGGGACGATGACGCCGGACAGCGACATAGACCTCTTGGTCTTGGAGGAGGCCCCGGAAGATAGGCGAGAGGAGAGCCTGCGCATTGGGCAGGCATTGGGGGGCATGGGCGTACCGTTCGATGTCATCGTCCTGCGCACCCGGACCTTCGAGGCCGAGAAGAACGTGATCGGGGGGATCGCGTACCCCGCGCACAACCGGGGCCGGGTCATTTATGAGGAGGAGGGTATTGCGATGGAGAGTGACGATGCACCAGGCGATTTCGTGGAGCGTTGGATAGAGAAGGCCCAGGCGGATCTTGATGCGGCGACCGTTTTATCGTCGAAGGAATACGCATTTTTTGGTGTCGTCGGGTTCCATGCCCAGCAGGCCGGCGAGAAGTTCTTGAAGGCCCTCTTGACGTTTCACCAAGTCGACTTTCCCAAGACCCACCTTATCGCGGAACTATTGAAACTGGTAAGAACAGTGGACGAAACGGTGGCCAACATGCTCCAGGACACTGTCCCGTTGACCAAGTACGCTGTCGAGAGCCGGTATCCTGACGATATCCAAAGCCTATCGCGGGCGGACGCGGAGATGGCCTTGTTCTTGGCGCGAAAAATTCGCGAGGTGGTATTGACCGCATTGGGGCGGCAACCCAACTGATACTCGATAGGAGAAACGCCAATGATGCACCATAGCGAAGGGTTCCTGGCGATCGTCAAGGACGCGAAGTCGCGGGTCCGCGAATGCACGGTCGGAGACGTTCACGCATGGCAGGCCTCGGCCCGGCCATTTGCGCTGGTGGATGTCCGTGAAGAGAGCGA
>CANKTP010000134.1 GCA_947486375.1 Candidatus Hydrogenedentota bacterium
AAATCCCAACTCCATGTCGAAATTCGCGCGGTCCCGTCGATCGAAAGATCGGTGAATTGCACCGCAGTCCCGGCGATGGGCGCATTATTGTCCACGGTGAAGTCGGCCACGGGGGGAGTTCGAACCGGAAATTGATCTGGGGTGACGAATACCCCGGTGCTAAACACCTGGGGGCCAATATCGCCGGCGAACGCGAGCTGGATGAAGAAACCGGTCCATGGGGGCGGCGCGGAATCGCCCGTCGGCACCGTGTGGACGTACTGGCCCGACCCATTCGGAGTCAATACAAGCGAGGACCAGACCGGTGGCGCGAACTCGTTGAGTTCGTCGTCGAGGCGAAAATCGCGGTTGGGCGAACTCGCGAACCAAACGCGGGCGGTCGTCGCGGGGACGGCAGGGGTCACCGTCAGGCGATCGCCGGCGAATTCCCACTCGAATTGCGGCAAGCCGACGCCATCCAGCACCGAGCTATACCACGGGACCAGCGCTTGGCCAAGATCCACGTCGAGATCATGGTCGGTATTCGGGACATAGGCGAACTTTTTCTCACCGGGCAGTTCCTCGAAATAAAACTGGCCGGAGTCCGGGACGTAGAACTGGTCGCCCGTTGAATTGACGATCAACTTGGACACGGTGGCGAAGCGGGCGCGGTACGCGAAGGGATCGACGATCGCCAATAGGGCCGCCCCCGAAGGATCGTCCAATCGATCCAATACGCCAGCCCCGGCAAAGTCCGCGAGCGCTTCGGAATATCCCCCGTATACGCGCACATGGTGCTCAAGCTGCGCGCGCATGTTCAGGTTGTCGAACGCGATCGGCGCTATCGCCTTGACGCGGGGATCGGTCGCGGCGGCCAACCATGCGGTCCAACCGCGATTCGATTCCCCGGCCACGACGAAATCCCGGATAACCACTTTCCCGGAGTTCCGGTCGTCGTCCAAGAGCGTCTGCACCGCGTCCATGGCGCGCACGGCGGCCTTGGTCATCGGGAGCAACGCGGGCCATTCGTTGTCCACGGCCCCCGCGTCGAACGAATCCATGAACTCCGCGAAGGTATGCGCGATCAACGCGTCCTCGCTTCGCGAACCGCCCCCGCCTGCGAAGACGACGGGCTCGTTCGGGACTTGCTCGACGATGGCGACCACGGAGCCGGTCAAGTCGGCCAGGACCGCAAGGCTGGCAATTTCCTCCTCGGTACCGGTGGGACGAGTGTCGTATATATTCCCGCCGGTTATGAACAATAGCGCCGTCGAATGCAGGACCGACGTGGGTTCGATGACGGTCAACCAATGCTTCCACAAGGGGTCGTTGACGTCGCTGGCCGTACGCCACCGTTGTGAACGAAGCTGGCTCACATGCAGGCGGTATCCGGGAAAATTGGTGGTTAGGGGGCTTGAATACGAATAGCTGGGATCGGGTTCCCGCACGTAGGCATCCAATGGCGTCGGCCCGAACACGGTGATGAAGCCTGTCCTAGTTTCCGTGTCGGCGCCATAGATGCTCGTCACCGTCAATCGGACTTCGTACGTGCCAGGGGCCGTATACACGTGCGGCGCGGGATTCTCATCGAGACTGATCCCGCCGTCGCCGAAAGCCCATGACCATGAGTCGATATCCGCAGTCCCGGCCACGGACCGGTCGAAAAAGCGGACCGGATCGCCCGCCACGGGGCGCCGCGTATTGGCGTCGAAGTCGGCCAACGGCGCCACGGTCACCACCGAGATGTAGTTGAGTTTCGTCTCCGAATCGGCCCCGTGGTCACTGGTCACGGTCAAGCGTACCGTATACGTCCCGGGATCTTCGTATTTGTGCGGGGGGTTCTGCAGGCTACTGATTAGTCCATCCCCAAAATCCCAATCCCAATTGGCGATGTTCGCGGTCCCTGCGACGGACTGATCGGTGAACTGTACTTCGGTCCCCAAGACAGGCGCTTGGACATCGACCGTAAAGGCGGCCACGGGCGGCGTGGCCGAGACACGTATCAATTCCTCGCGCCTCAACACGTTCGTTCCGTCGGGGGTCGTCACCTCGAGGGAAACCGTAAACAAACCGCCGCGGGGGTATGTGTGGGCTGTATTTTGATCGGGGCTCGTCCCGCCGTCCCCGAAGTCCCACTCCCACTCGGTAATGCTGGAAGTACCGGGTATCGACCTATCGAAGAACTCGACGGGGGTGAATACCGGCACGTCCGTGGCGGACACGTCGAAGTCGGCTTGCGGTCCCACGCGATCGGTCACCACGACGAAGCGCTCGGCGGTTTCCTCGATGGACGTTGTCCCGTCGGTCGCGGTCACCGTCAAGGAGGCCGTGAAGGTCGCCCCGGCACGGTAGCTGTAGGGCGCGGGATCCGGCCGCGTGCTATTGATGTCGAGCGTGCCGTCGTTGTCCCGATCCTCGCCGAATTTCCACTGCCACTCCACGATCTCCCATCCCGATGCGACTCGGCTCGCATCGGCGAATTCGACGGGATCGTTTGCGAGCGGCGCCTGGTTGCCGATGGTCATCCCGGCAACGACGGGCGCTAGGACCTTGACGTCGACGTAGACCGAAACCAGCCCTTCCCCGGTCACGCTGATGACGCCCTCGTTCCGACCCAAGTTCATCATGGAACGATCGACCTTGATCCGGACGACAATGGGGTCTATCGGGCCGTTGCTGATGCAGCCGTCCCCGGGATCGTCGCAATCGAGAATAGCCACGCCCGGAAAGTCGGAGCGCACCACCACGGGCGGCATGACCCTCGATGTGGCGGACTTGGTAATTCGCAGTTCGAGTTCGGACTGGTCGCCGCCAAAATCGAGAACGTCCGAATCCGCCACGATGGCCACTCGTTTGTCGGGACATCCGGTCACGGCGACCACCAAGGACAATCCCAAGATCAACTTGCCGATACATGCAACGGTGCGACTCATCCAGACTAACTCCACTGTGCCACGACGTCCGCCCAACTTGACTGGCCGCGATTCCGCGCAAGGCAAGCCCAAACCAAGGGGCTGGAACGATTTACGTCCGCACCCCGTCAACTTCGTCCCCTTATGTAGCAGCATCATGCCATGCCGATCTTATGGAGTCAATAACCCCTTGATTCACGGGGCTTTGAACCTTCGAGCGCACGCCGAGGCGCGCAGTACCACGGTTTGTTTCCGGTGCGACCAACCTCGACGTTCGCACGATAGAAAGACACATGGTGCGAGCATGTGGGGCCCTCGATGCGAGGCTGGAACTAGACACCGCCCCGAGGGCATAGTTAAACCGCATGTCGGGCCGGTGTATTTCGCGCAGTACTGGAGATGGCGTGCGTGGCGGTTGCGCCTGCCGATTCCGGCGACTAGAGCGCGGAACTGTCGAGTTCCATTGTGGGATGCATCGTTTCGCGAGAACGTTCATATCCCCTCCAGGGCACGATGGCGGCTCGATTCGCAGGTCCGGGTCTCGGGCCAGCCATGACTCAACGGTAGTGGAAAGGCACTTAACGATGATGCGAAGGGGCGGCGTATGTACCCTGTGGTTGATCGTGACGCTTGTCCGGGCGGGGGCCCAGGCACCGGATGCCGACTCGGTCCGGCTGCGCGATCGGTATGGCGTAGTTCTCCAACGGGACCCGTACCAAGACCAGGCGTTTGAGCGTGCGTACGATGCCTGGTTCGGCACGGACGGCATCGACGAATGGATTGCGCGGCTCGAGTCCGGCCCGGCCAAGGCGATGGATCACGTTCTGCTCGCAAGGATTTATGGCCGGATGTTTAATCCGGCGCGGGCGCTCGATCATCTCGACGCCGCGGCGTCGCTTGGAGAAGAGGGCCAGGAATTCAATCGCTTGGTTGGCGCGGTGTACTTCGCCGCGGGACGATACGGCGAAGCTGCGGAACGCCTCGGTCCGATCTTCGAGTCGTTGACCGTCCCGGAGGATCGTCTCGGGGTTGGACGTATGTTGGGCTCGGCATATCTGCGGGACAACCGCCGGGACCAGGCGCTCGAGGTGTGGCGGCGCCTCTCCG
Organism: Candidatus Hydrogenedentota bacterium; assembly: GCA_947486375.1. GTDB lineage: Bacteria > Hydrogenedentota > Hydrogenedentia > Hydrogenedentales > CANKTP01. The sequence continues at coordinate 3,999 of CANKTP010000134.1, forward strand.
AAAGCCCGTCCGCAGACCTCTATACCCTTCTCGACATGGCCGATATTTACGCCGAAAACCTACTCTGGCCCGAATTCATCGCCATACACCAGCGAATCCTCGATGAGTCGCCCGGCGATCCGCAACGGCAGTGCCGTTCGTTGCGCGCGATGGGCGCGGCCCGCATCCGCGTCGACGACTATCCGGGGGCCATCGCGGCCTATCAGGCCGCGCTCGAGCTGGTCTCGCCCGCGCACTGGATGTTCGGCGATATCAAGGAGGCGCTGATCGAGGTACACGAGAGGGCGGGAGACCTCGAGGGGCTCGCAATGTATCTCCGGACGCGCATCGAGTTGGCGCCCAATGCGATCGCGTTTCGCACGATGCTCGCGGACATCCTCGTCCGCCTGAAGCAGCCCGCGGACGCCGAGACCGAATTGCGGGCGATTCTGGGGCGGTCGCCGGGGGAGGCACGGGCATACGAATCGCTCATCCGCCTGTACGACGCGGACGGCAGGGGCGAGGAGGTCGTCTCAAGCTACGAGGCGCTCATCAAGGCTATCCCCGCAGACCCGGACTACCTGCGCCGGCTGGGCGAATTTTACTTGTCCCGGGGCGAGACGCAACAGGCCAAGGATACGTGGCGGCGTCATCCGGGGAACCCGCCCGACGCCGAGGGCCTCGCCCGCATCGCGGAGTGGTTCGAGCAGTACGGATTGCCGGACGACGCTGTGGCATGTTACGAAGAGGCCCTCGCGTCCAGGCCCAATCGCGAATGGCGATTCCGGCTTGCGGACCTGCTCGAGGCCAGGGGCGAAACGGCCCGCGCCACGGAATTGTGGCTCCAAGACATCGAGGACCCTGCCACGGATGCGGCTTCGTTGCTCGAAACCGTGTCGGCATTGCGGGCCCACCATCACGATGCCGAGGCGGAACCGGTACTGCGACGCGCGGCCGAATTGCAACCGGAGAGTCTCGACACGGTCGCCGAGTTGGCCGATCTGTTGGACCGTCTCGAACGGCCGGGGGAGGCGCTCCCGTTATACGCCCGCATGGCGGAACAAACCGAGAACGAGTTCCTTCGCGCAAAAGGCGAGCAGGGCGTCTTGGACATTCACCGCGCCAAGGGCGAACTGCCTGCGCTGCGGACCTCTCTCGAGGATGCGTTGGCCGCCGAGCCGGATTCGCCGGCGGCGCTCAGGAAACTTGCCCGGTACCACGAACTCACCCGGGATCCGGCGGCCGCAGCCCCGCTGTATGAGCGATGGGCCGCGCTCGAACCGGAGAACCTCGAGCCGCTGCGGTCCCTCGCGGAAACGTATGCCTCCGCGCATCGCCCGGCGGAAGCCGTCGAGTCGTACCTAAAGTTGATCGAGCAGGATCGCGGACGCGCCGCCGGATACTATCGCGAACTGGCCGGGCTTTACGATGGCTTGGGGCGCCCGGAGGATGCCCTCGCCGCCTCGGAACGCGTGGCCGCGCTGAGCCCGGACGACGCCGATGCGCGTGTCGAGCTCGCGGCCAAGTATAAGGAAGCCGGCCAGGCGGAGAAATCCTTCGAACAATATCGCCGAGCGTTGCAATCGCGCCTGGGAGATGCCTCTGTGCTACAGCAATTCGGCGCGGCGCTCTCCGACGCGCAACGGTGGGGAGAGGCAACCGAGGCCTATCGGGCGATTCTCGCGGGGGATTCAGGAAGGGGCGCGCGCATGGACGCCATCGAGCGGCTGGCCGAGCTATACCAACGGCAGGGACGAATCGAGGAACTCGTCCGCGAATTCGCGGGGCGCGTGCGATTGTCGCCCGGGAATCTCGATGTCCACGAGGAATTGGCTGCCGTGTATCGATCCGGGGGCGATCCGGCGCGCGCGGTCGAGGCCCTCGAGTCCGCGGCGGATGAGGTCGAGGACAAGGAGGGGGCGCTCCGCGCGCTCTTGGGCGAGGCCTACGGCGCGGGCCGCCTCGAGGCTGCCGTCAGGGCCTACGAGCGGCTCGTGGCGCTCTCGGCCACGCCAAGCATCGAGGACTTGGTCCGCCTCGGCGGCGCCTACGCCAAGCTGAATCGCACGGACGAGGCGATTGGCGCCTGGACGCGAATCACGGCCGAGCATTCGTCGGATCCGGGGGCATGGCTCGCGGTGGCGAAGGCCTACGAGGAGGAGGGCATGCTCGACGAGTCTTTTGACGCCAGGGGCCGGGCGCTCGAATTGAATCGATTCGATCACCCGCTTCGATTCGATCTGGCGATCGATCTCGCGGCCGAGGAGCGGTATGGCGAGGCGATTGCCGAGCTTCGCGCGATCCTCGATCTCGGAAAGGACCCGGCCGAGGCGGAGCGCGAGGCCCGCGCCGAGCCGCCTTCCGCGGAGCGGCGGCCACCGGTGCTTGGAGGCCGATCGAGAAGGGCCGTCCGCCAATGGAAAGGCAATTTCGAGCAGTTTCGACCGGAGGTAGTCCGGACGATCGTCCGGTTCGCCCAACAGTCGGGTGCCACGCCCCAGGCAATGGACGGATTTCGCGCGAAGGCCTCGGCCGGAAACGACCTCGACGCGACGAACGATCTACTTGTCGCTCACCTCACCGCCCGGCAGTGGGAACCCGCGGGCCCGGTGGTCGAGGAGTTGCTTGCCGCGCGGCCCGATGACGTGATTCTCCTCCAACAGGCGGCGGCCATCGACCAGCAACTGGGCCGTTTCGACGCGGCGATGAAACGCATGGAACGCGTCGGGGAATTGCGGTTGGATCAACTTACCATCGTGCGCTACTTCATGATCAACGCCTACATCGCCGAAGGCCGCGTCGAGGATGCGGAGGACCTCGTCGATCGGACCCTCGGCGAATTCCCCGGGGACCCGGCGGTGATGGTGCAGTGCGCGTCGATGTTGGCGGACGGGGGGCGAATCGAGCGGTCGATCGGGCTGTTCAAGGACGCGCTTGCTCATGGCGCGAAGTCGCCCTCGAGCATTCGCATGCAACTCGCCCAGACCTACCGCACGGCGGGCGAAGCCGCCGCCGCAATGGACACGTATGCCGAGATCGTCCTCGGCCCATCCACGGCGGCGGCACGGACGGGAAGGCCGCGGAATAGTCCGCTGTACATCGCGAGTCTCCAAGCGGGAGGGGGCCAGTCCATCTCGGGAATATTCGCGCGCCTCAACATTCCAGTCGACTACCTCCGCGTCCAAGCCCTCGAACAACTGGACGGCCTCGACACGGAAGGGGTCGCGGCGGCCGGCACGATCGAACGCCTCATCGGCGCGGTGCGGCAAGCGGATGCATCCGGGGAGGACACGGTGCGCGCCGCCGCGTACGACTCCGGGTTGTTGGCGGCCGCAGCGCTCGTGGACGCCAATAATCTCGAGCGCGCCCTCGAAGTATTGGGACTACTTGCGCCGATGTCGCCCGCCGGCGCCACCGACCGGCAGAACCTCGAACTCATGGTCCTCGACCGCCTGGAACGATTTGACGCCATGCGCGAGTCCTATGCGGCGATCGAGGCCGCCCGCATTGTGCCCCAGGCCTCGATTGACCAGGCGCGATTTCAATTGGCGCTGGTCGCGGACGATTTCGACGGGGCCGAATCCCATATCGTGGCGCTGGCGAGGGCGGGAAGCGGCACGAACGCGGTGGCGGCGGCGATCGAGCAGTTGCGGCGCGCGGGCCAACGGGAGCGCTGCATCCGCTTGATCGAGGAAGAGCTCGCGGAACCGGTCCGGGACGCGAAGCTCATGACGATGCTCGCGGGTTACTACGCGGAGGAACGCCGGTTCGACGACGCGGCGGACATGGCCCGCGAGGCATGGGAGGCCGGGACCGCGCGCCAAGTCGCGCCGGGCGGATCGTCAAAGTCCGCGCGCCGGGGCCAGGCGCGGGCGAGCGAGCTCCAGCAATGGTACGGCTATGCATCGCAGGCGGGCAGGGCACAGTCCATGATACGCGAGTTCGAGGCGCGCCGCGACGCGGATCCCGGAGATCCGGGCGCGTACGAGGACCTCATCGCGCTTTATGGCATGCAAGGCGCGCAAGACCGCGTGGTGGCGACGTTCAAGGCCCTCATCGCGCTTCGACCGGACGCGATACAACCGAGGTTGTCCCTGGCGCAACAATATCAGGCCCGCGGCCGGATTGACGAGGCGATCGGCCTGTACGAGGAGGCGCTCGAGCGGCAGCCAAAGCAGGCGGCGAACATTAGCAACACGCTTCACCAACTTTACCGGCAGGCCAACCGGGCGGACGACGCGAAGCGACTGGAAGACCGCCTTGCGGCGCGCGCCACGGGGCCCGACGAATTGCAGAACCTCGCGGCCTTTGCCATGGGCCGCAACGATCACGCCCAGGCGCTCGAGCTGTATGCCCGCGCGCTCGCGCTCGAGCCCGCGTACGTTCACCTGCACATGCAAATGGCCCAGTGTCACGAACAACTCCAGCGGCCGGCGGAGGCCGTCGCGGAATACCGGAAGTACCTGGACACCATGTACGCGCGCCGAAGCGGCCAAGTCGATCACCATGTGCTCGGACGGATAGTCGAACTCGAGGCCGGCGCGGGTCGCCTTGAGGCATTGAAGGCCGAGACTGCGGCGGCCCTGGCCACGAATGCAATGGACATGCGGGCGAGGGCATTCGGCTTCCATATCGCGCGTCGCGAAGACCGCTATGCGGACGTCCTGGCGGAAGGGGAAAAACTTCTCGCGATTCAATCCGATCCGGCGGTGGTGAACCTGATGGTCGAGATGGCGGAATCGAAGGGCGACCAGGCGGCCGCCATCGCGTTGCTCGAGGCCCCGCACAAGGGCCAGCCGGGCGACAACGAACGCCTCGCAAGGCTCCATATGAAGTCGGGAGACACGGCGAAGGCCATGGCGGCGTGGACGCGCCAGGCGGTCCAGGAAGGCGAATACGGCTATGCCCGCATGCTCCGGAACATGGTCGAGGCGGGTTATATTGACGCGGCCGCGGAATTCTTCCGGCTTAGCCGTCCCGGCCTCAAGCGGGACCGGGGCGCGCTGGAACAATTCGACTCGGTCCTCGTCGAGTTTTCGGCCAAGAACGCCGCGCTGAAGTCCCTGGCCTTCGATCTCGTCCTAACGCCGGACAATCCATTCTTCGAGAATCTCGCGCGGACGATGCTGCAGCACGAGGCGAACCAACCGAAGTCCGAGCGCCTCGTGCTTGCGGAACGGCTTTACCGCATCGAGCCCGGGAACGCGGGTATCGCCGAGGAGTATGCGAACATGCTCGAGGCGAACGGCGACACCCAGAAGGTGGTCGAGGTTTACCGGGGCGTGGTCGAGAAGAACGGCGACAATGACGACGCGGCGGCCCGCCTGGTCACCAGCCTCATTGCCGCGGGCAGCGCGGAGGAGGCTGAAGCGTTCGCCCGCGGACGCTTCGAGGCCGCGCCGTCACCGGCCTCGGCACGGACGCTCGCGGGCTGCCTCGCCGACATACACAAGGCGGTCGAGCTTGAGGCGCTCTTCGATAGCTTTGCCTCGCAACCGGCGGAAACGGCCGAGGACTTTCGCGCGGCGGTGCTGCGCCATATCCAGTATCGCGGCAACTTCGAGGCGCTGATAGCGCGGGCCTGGCGGGAATATCCCTCGGGCGCAAGTTTCGAGTGCCTTTTCGCCTTCCTCATGGACCGGAACCGGCGCGACGAGGCGAGTCGCCTGTTGCACGACGCCACGGCGAGGGGAATCCCCACGTACAGCCGCGAGAATCTCCAGCGGATTTGGCGCCTTGCCCTGGGACATTGACACGCCTGCCCGCGCCGCGATTGGCGGACGGAAGTCTATTTCTGGGCTTCGGGGTCCGAGAAGGCCTCGAGGGTCTCGGCGGTGGCGGTGCGGAGGTCGTGCCATGCGACCCTCACCGCCACCCGGGCCAGGGCCAGGCGGCTTTGCTGGGCGATGAGATCGCGTTGGGCCTCGTTCAACCGGACGAGCGAACCTTGACCCGCGCGGTATTCCTTCTCGACAAGGTCGCGGTTGCGTTCGACGAACTCGGTGGTCTGGCGCTGGAGAAGCAAGACTTGTTGCGAGGTGGCCAAGTCCACGACGGAGCGGCGGACATCCTCGGCGACGCCCAGGGCCAGCGATTCCGCGTTTCGGTCGGCCTCGACCTGCGCGGCTTTCGCCCCCTTCAGCGCGGCCTTGCGCCGGCCGCCGGTGTAGATGTCGTAGTTGATTGACATGCCGACGGTCGACGAAAAGTCGTCCGTCTCGAAGAAGCCGTTGCGTGTGCGGGCGCCGTCGCGCGAGGCGAACGCGCTCACGGAGGGCCAATAGGCGGACTTTTGGATCCCGACGCCCTTCTCCGCGCCGAGCCGGGCGTATTTGGCGCTCATCATGTCCGGTCGATTTTGGAGCGCGTGGGCGGTGAGCGACTCCGCGTCGGGCGATTGCATCTCCTCGGGACGCTCGGGGTGGAGTTCCGCCAGCTGCAATCCCTCGGGGACTTTTGCGTCGGACACGCCCATGAGCGCCATGAGCCCGATGAGCACGGTCTTGTAGCTGCCCTCCGCCGTGAGGAGGGCATTCTGCGCGGCCCGCACGCGAATCTCGAAGTTGAGCACGTCGCTCAGTGCGCCGGTGCCGACGCGGCGGCGGGCCTCGGCCTCGGTCAACTGCCGGCGATTGAATTCCTCGTCGGCATTGGCGATGGCGATGTTCTCGCGGGCGAGCTGGACGCCATAGTAGGTCCGCGCGACGGCGGAAAGAATGAGACGCTGGGCCTCGCGGTGTGAGGCCTCGGAGGCCAGGGCCCCGAACTTGGCCGC
>CANKTP010000135.1 GCA_947486375.1 Candidatus Hydrogenedentota bacterium
ATCCGATAAATACGGCCATGCTCATGGTCTCGATTTGGGTCGCGAACATTGTGCTGCATATGCCCGATGATCGGGTTCGACCAGTCGGCGAGGTACATCGCGCCGTCGTCGCCGATTTTGAAATCGGTGGGGCGGAAATTACTGTCGTTCGATACCAGCAGGTCGTCCGTCTCCGTTCCCCAAGCGACGCCGTCCTTGTATTCGAGTGTGTACTGCTTGATGCCCAGGAAGCCGATGCTGTTCAGGATGATGTAGTTCCCATTGTTCTTCTCGGGAAAGTGCGTGCTCGATATAATTCCGCTCGAGGGCACCGGGCGCACGGTCTTTTCGAGCAGCTTGTGCATCTTGAACTTGCCGTCCACGTCCTCGCGTATCTGGTACGCCTCGCCGCCGGTGGCGCTGGTGGCGAAGTGATAGCCCCAATAGTCGAAGTCGCCGCCGTGGGGATTGGGCGGATTGTCGGCGTGGTGACTAAACCGGAACGTCCGCGGATTGAAGCGGTACATGGCCGACTTGACCTCGAGTTGAGGCGCCTCCCAAGGGGTCTCGACGTTGCTGACGAGAAAGATACCTTGCTGGAAGTAGAGGTACCCGTCCGGGCCATAGTCGAACCCGTTCGCCGAATGGTGCGTGTCCGCCGAATCCAACCCGCTCAGCCAAAGCTCCCGCGTGTCGGCCTTGTCGTCCCCATCGGTGTCCTTCAAAAACCAGATGTTCGGCGCGGACGCCACGAGCACGCCGCCGTTCCAGAAGGTGAATCCGGTGGGATTGTGGACATACGCGAAGGTGATGGCCTTGTCCGCGACGCCATCGTGGTCTTCATCAGGCAGTATGATCAGCTTGTCGCTCATTTCGTGGTCCGGCTGCCATTTCGGATACGTCGGCCAGACGGCGGCCCACAGGCGGCCCTTTGTGTCCACGTCCAACTGCACCGGGTTTTGCATCTCGGGAATCGATTCCTCGGAGGCGAAGAGGTTTGCCGTCATTCCCTTCTCGAGCGTGAGTGTCTTGACGCCGTCCTCCGGCTTCACGAACTTATGGCCCCCATCCTCGTCGCGTTTTTCGAGGCTGGGTTCGAGGTTGGTCTTGACCATGATTGGGTCGGGAACATTCGAGTCGTCGGGCGTCGCCGCGACCCCTTGGATTGCCTGCCATATCACCGCGTCGCGGTTGGCAGACATGATATCGAGCATGACCAACTCATGCTGCAACACTTCCTGGTTGGTCTGGTTGTCCACGAACTTCAGCGGCGCCCGGCTGCCCCAAACGTCGTTCCCGTCCGTCGCGCGGTAACGATTGAACCAGGTCCAGTTCTTCTCGAGCACGGCCACACGGACTTTCCCGGCGTTCTTGGGCTCCACGTCGCCGAACAACTCCTCGGCCACGATCTTGGCCACGGCCTCGTTTCCCGCATCGTTGAGATGGACGCCGTTGATGGTGAGCGGCGCGGCCGTCTTATCGTACAACTCTTCCATCGGGTAGAACAGGTCGACGAAAGCAACCTTGTTCCGCCGCGCGACGCTGGCCATCGCGTCGGTGTACGCGGACAGCCACCGGTTCCGCTCCTCGCCATCGGGAAAAATAGGCGAATCGAGGTCCTCGAAAGGAACCGGGGAAATCAGCACGATTTGCGGGGCCGACTTCCCGTTGTACTGCCTTCCGGCGGCATCCTCGATGAAGGCGGTCAATTCCGCCCGGAATGCCTCGGGGTCCTGGTCGAAGGACTCGTTGTAGCCGAAAAACGCGAAGACGACATCCGCGCCGACATGCGCGAGGTAGTCGTGCTCGTTCATGAAATTCTCGTTGCGCGGCCGCAGCGCCACACGGTCGCCGGTGATTCCCATGTTGCGAATCACGAGTTCCTTGCCGGGGTTCGCCATGTGCAGGTAGGTCTCGAGCCACCCGTCGTGCTGCATCCGATCGGCCATCGAATTCCCGATAAAAGCGATGTGGGCGCCCTTCTCGAGGTCCAGTGCCGGTGCGGAAATGGTGACCATCGTGGCCAACGCAAAACACAAACCCGCCCTACGGAAAATAAGTGCAATCTTCATTCGACAGCCTTCCAACATCCTGTTGGGCGAATTCGCCCATATCCACTTGCCCGCGGCCATCGCGGGCATCTATTCCGTAATCATAAGAGCATACACCCCGAGTCTCATAACCGGGTAGGCCTTTGGGCAAACATCGCACCAAGGGGACTGCCTCCGCGTGCCGCCCGGCAGTATGGGCTGAACACGGCTGGCTGTCCCCGGTCGCCCAATTTCTATGGCCTATACCAAAGTGCCGTCCCCGGGACCGTCTGCATGTCAATCCCCGGCCCGGCGTAGTAGAACTCGAGCGCCTCAATCAGCGCGCTCTCGAAATACGTCACGCGGATTGGATGAAAACCTTTGCGCAGGGCGACAAATCCCGACTGTCCGCGCAGGGCGTGCCGGCCGCCGTTGTCGACGACGAGCGTGTCCGCGACGAAGACTTGGCTGCCGTCGTTCGATCGCGTCCCGAGGGTGTACACTCCGTCTTGGGGGACCTTGATGTAGCCGGTGAACTCGAGTGCCATGCCGTCGCGTAGACGAGCGGGATCGAGCGACACGCGCTCGGCCCACCCGGAGTATACCGGGGTGAGAATGCGGAAGTCGGGCAAGTCCTCGAACGAACCTTCGTAGTAACTGAAGCGAACGCCCGGACGCACATGGCCGGGATCAACCGCATTGCGAGGTTCCAAGGTAACCGCGCGGAACATGGGCTCGACCAACTTGGCGTAGTCGGCCAGCGTCTGGCCCGATTCGCGCATGGACACAACCTCGCTGCGTTCGCCCACCGAGAAGAAGCGATCGGTTCGTGCCTTGAACGCGGGGTCCGGCGTCGAAGTGAACGCGGCATGGTCGACTGTGTAGGACTGATCGCCGCGCTGCCGCGCACGCTCGATGATCGCGAAATCGACGCTCAGCCGCGCCGTCTGCACGCGGGCCAACACATCGGGTTCGTTCGCCACGGCGCGTTCGGCTTCATCCCACAAAGGGTCCGCCTTCGCCATCGTGGCGTCGTCGAGATACGAATCGTAGGGCCCCACCCAGATCCCCATGTGGAGGTTTTCCTGCTCGACATGATCGTGCAAGAGGTCGATGTATTTGCGGATGGGCCCAGCGGCGGAGCCATAAACTCCGTCAAGGAACTCCTGCATCACCGCTTCCCCATCGGCCTCGGGGTCCCACAACAGCTTCGCGCCCATGTACGCGCTCAGTGTCGAGAGCTCGCCATTGGCCGTCGTGTACACGTCCTGCTCGAAGATGCCGGTGACGTTGTGCTTGGCGAAGAACCGGATGTTGTCGTCGCGCAGGCGAAGGTTCGGGAACGGCGTCAGGTAGTTCGAGAAACTCGTCACATAGTCCCACACCCACAGCCGGTCGCACATCGTCGACCAATTTTTCACGTCCTCGACAAATGCCCGGTTCTCCGGGCCGTTACAGGCCTCGAAGGAATGCGAGAAGCAACACTCGATGCTGCACAGACGGACTACGACGTTCTTCGCGGGCCGCATCGTTTTGGGTGGCTTACGCGTCCATTGGTACGCCAGCGTGTCGATCAGCTTGTCCGGGAATTCGTCCTTCACCGCATCGGCCACCCGGTTCACCAACTGGAGCACCGGGGCGATCTGCGATCCCTCCGCAGTCGCCAGTGCCTGGCACTTGTCGCACTCGCAGTAGTTGTACCAGTCGTTCTGCGACACCGAGAAGACTGTCGCCTCGGGATGCTCACGCATCCGCTGGCGAATCGAGTCGGTGATCATGCGGATGACGTCCTCGTTCGTGGTGCAGAGCTGCGAGCGTTCCTTCAGCCGCTTTCCCTTCACGAGCGAGAAATACTCGGGGTGCGAGTCGAAATATTGGTCTGGCGGCACGAGCGAATCGAAGGTATGGACGAACCCGAAGTAGGTGACCTTGCCGCCGTGCTTTTCCTCGAGGCCCGCCGCGCTGCTGTTCATGCGGTTGCGCGCGGCCCAATCCCCCTGCCGCGCCTCGAACGTGAACGGCTCACGGTACTCGAGCGCCGGGACATGCGTTTCGTCCAAAGCCGGGATAATCAGGGTGGTCTGCTTTGGGATTCGGCTGACCTCCGGCGAAAACCATCGGCACCCGAGATGGTCCTCGAGCAGGGCATAGACGCCGTAGAGCGTCCCGCGCGGCTCGCCACCGATGATAAGGAGACGACCGCCCCGCGTGCGGAGCGCGTAGCCCTCGCTACCCAACGCGTCGAAATCGATCCCACTGGCTAGGCGCCCCGTGTGGTCGTTGCATCCAAGCACTATGTCGCCCCGCCGGGGCCGTTCCGTGTCCGGCACGATGGGAAACGAGGCCCCGGAGATCTCCCCGAGGTAGCGTTGGAGCTCTTCCGACGCATACTTTGTCGAAGGCGGGGCGTCGGCCCCAACGACGATGCGTCCCTTGGCCACCCCGTTTTCCGCCAAGGCGAGCGCCGACGATCCCGGTCCGTCGACCGTGGCGCATCCGCCCAGGCACACCGCGAGCAACAATCCCGCCACGATGGCGGTGTTTAACCGGTTCATAAATCGCTCCTCTCCCGAGAGACCAAACCCCGAGAGAGTATCGAAAAGGGCCTCGCCCATGCGAATCCCGTCACTCTTCGATCTTGACTCAACCGGTAACGCCCCATACACTACGGGAACCTTGGAACCGAAATCGGAGGGGGTAGACTTGTCCGAAACAGCGGGCGTCATGGTACTTCAATGTACCTGCGGCCAGAAAATGCGCGTGCCCGCCGAGGCGATGGGGAAATCCGCCGCGTGCGTGAAATGCGGCCAGAAGCTCACGGTGTCGCCGCAGAACGCGACGCCCGTCGAGACCGCCGCGTCCCCCCGCTCCGACCCCCCGGCTTCCCAGCCGGGAGTGCGCCCGCCTTCGGCCACGTCGACGGCCCCCGAGAATGGCGAGCCTGCCGTCGACCTGCTTCTCGCAAAGGGTCTCATCGACGACGCGAAATTGCGCGAAGCCCGTTTGGTCCAGCGAGACATGGGCCGCGCCACTTGGGAGACGCTGATCGATATCGGCCATGTGGGGGCCGACGTCTTCCACGCCCTGATGAACAAGCAGGAGAACATGGCGAATATTGACTTGAAACAATATTCGATTCCCGGCGACGTGCTGCAATTCGTGCCGGAGGACCTTGTTCGCCGTGGCATGTTGTTCCCAATCGACAAGCTGGGCAAACTATTGACCCTCGCGATGCCCTGCCCCATCGACGGGCCGGCAATCCGGGAAGTTCAAGAACGCACGGGCCTCAAGGTCAAGTTGATGCTGTGCAGCCTGCCAGACCTGCGCGATCTAATCGGGGAGCATTTTCCGCCCAAACGCCTGGGCGCGGCCTACGACGATGCCTTCGGCAAGGAGCTCGCCCGCGAATTCGCCGACCTTTTCGCCGCGAATACCCTCGCCTCTCGCGTTTTCGACATGCCGCCGCCCTTGCCGGGAGCGGACACCCTCGCGCATTTCGCGAAGGCGGCAACGGAAGCCGGATCCTCGCCCGCGGGCTTGATGGAAACCGCCGCGTTGGATCCCCCCGCCGCCGCCCGGCTCCTGTCTGTCGCGAACTCCGCCGCCTACGGATTCGCGCGCCGGGCAGACAATCTCGCCCTGGCCCTGACGTTGCTCGGCAAGGAAGCCGCGTGCGACGTCATATCCCGCACCGGCGGCACGGACTATTTCGCCAAGGCCGGGGAAATGGATTTCAAATCGCTCTGGCAGCGGGCGCGCAAGCGCAGCGAGGCCGCGCGTTTCTTGGCCGAGGCCTCGGGGAGCCAACGCGGGCCCACGGTGTGGACGGCGGCGTTGTTGCTCGAAATCGGCCGCTTCGCGCTAGATGCGCTCCTGCCGAACAGCTACGGGTCGCTGACCAAGGGGAAAAGCGGCGCCGCGCTGGTTGCCGAGGAACAGCGCCTTTATGGGTTCGCCCACCCCGAGGCGGGCTATATCATGGCGCGCGCGTGGAACTATCCCCCGAGCATCACGGAACCGCTCCGCCATTGGAACACACCCGACGACGCGACGAAATCGCGCGAGATCGTCGCCCTGGTCGCGCTCTCCGCGCGCATGGCCGAGGCCCTCGATAATCGGTCCGGCTTGGCCACCGAGGGCTTGGACGGCTTGCTCGAACGCGCCAACCTTACGCGCGAGCAGGCCGAACCGGTATTCAAGCGCTTCGCCGCCGCGGGCTGATGGCCCGCGTTTTAGCGTGATGCGTGTGTGCGAAGGGCCCCGAGCACGCGCTGGAAATCGGGCGGCGGGGGCGCGGTGAACTGCATCCGTTCGTGGGTCGCGGGATGCTCCAGGCCCAGCAACTCCGCGTGCAGGGCTTGTCCCTCGAGGGCGTCGAGCGCCTCGATCACGGCCGGATCGACGTCCCAGCCCGAGAAATCCGTGACGCCGTAGACCGGATCGCCCAGCACGGGTTTCCCGGCGAACCTGAGGTGGACGCGAATTTGGTGTGTGCGGCCCGTCTCGAGCTCGAGCGACACGAGCGACGCGATTCCGAATCGTTCCTTGACTTGAAAGTGGGTCACCGCCTCGCGACTATTCACCGAGGTCACCGCCATCCGTCCGCGCGCGCTGAGGCTGCGCCCGATCGCCGCGTTGATGACGCCGTGGTCTTCCTTGAACTCGCCGCGCACGATGGCCAGGTAGCGCCGGTCGAAGGTGTGTTCGCGCGCCTGTTGCGCAAGGTGCCCGAAGGCCGCGTGCGTCTTGCCCACGACCATCACGCCCGAGGTGAACCGGTCGAGCCGGTGAACTATCCCGGGACGCGCCGCGTCCACGCCATACCCCGACAACCCGCCGGAGGGCCGCTCGAAGTCGCGGCAATGGTGCAGCACCGCGTTGACGACCGTGCCCGAGGGGTGGCCCGGGGCCGGGTGTACGACGAGGCCAGACGGCTTGTTTATCACGAGAATGTGGCGGTCCTCGAACAGGACCTCGAGCGGGATGTCCTCGGGCTGCAAGTCCGTCGGGGGCGGCGGCGGTAGATCGATCTCGATGACATTGTCCGTCCGGACCGTGCGGCTCGATCGGGCGGCGGCATGCCCGTTGATCCGGACATGACCGTCCTTGATCAATCGCTGGACGAATGACCGCGACGCGTCCTCGAGGGCATCGGCGAGAAACACGTCGAGCCGAAGGCCGTTGGCTTCTTCCGGGACCTCGACCTCGAGGGTCGAGCCGTCGTCCGTGATTTCATCGGTCATGGAGGGAGAATAGCCGGTAGCGCCCGGTCTTGTGCCGCGCGTCGCACATCAGTCGCTGCGCATTAAGCATGAGTTGCAACGGCCCATGACAAATCATTCCGGTTCCGCCGCCTTCCTGATCTCGTCCACGGCCCCGCGCATCTTATCGCCGTAACGTTTAATTCCGTCTGCCTCCAAATTCTCGAAATCGCGGTGCTGGAATATGGGCCCCTCGATCGTCTCGCCACCCAGCGCGTCTTTCAAGGCCCCGCCGAGCGCCGCCACCATGCCATTCATCTCGTTTACGCGGGCCCGCAGCGTAGTCTCCGACCGTTCGGGCCAATACCCCCCCTCGTCGCTGATGTCGATGTCGACGCCAAGCGCCGGCCATGACGCTACGAGGTCAATCAGCGCACGATGGCAGCGTAGGAAATGGTCCCAGCCATGCATGCTGGCGTATTGTGTCTTGCAGAATCCGGAGAGCCGCCAGCCGGTCCCGATCCCCGTGGGGACCGCACGGCCGCGGTGCTTGACCGTGGCGGGATAGCGGCACAAGCCGAACAGCGCGCCCTCGCTGCCTTTGCCCAATGTCACGTTGAAGACGAATCCCGCCTCGGGAGGCACGTCCATGTACGCCGCCCCGTCGCCCCGGCTACCGGGTGCCTTGATGAACTCGTGGGCAAGCGGGAAGTCGCTACCCACGTCGATCAAGCCCGACACGGCGTCCACGGGCGCGTCCAGGGCGAATGCGCGGGCGGAGTTTACGAGTTCGCGCACTGCGGGCGCCTCGAGCGGCTCGCGGGTGGACAGGGTGTAATGGACGGTCAATCCCACGAAATCAGCCCCCGACGGTCTCGAACATCATCCGGGAGAGATTGTCCGCCCCCACGCGCTTGGACAGGTACAGCATCTCGATGCCCACGACCTCACCCGCCGCGTTGTAATCGAGAATGATCCCCGGGGCGATTTCCTCGCTATCGGCGGCCGGCGCATCGTCCAAGTCGAGGTAAAGGGCATCGGCCGTTCTATCGATCGTCAGCTTCATAGAGTCCCTTTCATTCCGCGATCCACGTGGATGGTCAATCCAATTCGCGTGCGCACATCCCCCTTGATCCCCCTTCAAAGGGGGACTTGGCGTGAATATCCGCCCGAAAATGTTGAATTGCGGTGAATCCTTCAACACTGTTACTTCGCCGCGTCCTTGGGAATGACCTTGTCGTAATTGGCCGCGGCGCCGGCGTCATTGCCCTCGGCCTTGAGGACCCACATCGCGGCGTCGGACACGACTTTCTGGAAGGTCTCGTTTTCCCAGACGTCCTCGCGGTGACCCATCGCGTTGTAATAGATGCGGCCTTGGCCACGCTCCATGCACCAGATGATCGGGTAGTTAGGCACATCGTACACCGGCTGGGCCTTGCGCTCGTCGCCGGGATCGAGCACCGCGAGCACGTGCATCTTTTCCGTGTTCAGGTTGCGGAACATGTACCACTCGTCCGCGATCTTCCAATCCTTCGGGATATTCGCGACGGCGGGATGGCCGGGGTCGACGACCTTGACGATGCCCTCGAATTGCTTGGCGTGGGTCTTGAACGATCCGCCAATCATCTCGGTATACGGCGACGGCGGGCCATCCTGGCTATTGTGAAAGGTGTCCGCCGCGCAATGGAAGCCCATGAACGCGCCGCCCTTCTCGATCCACGCGGTGAGCTCGGCCACGCCATTCGCGCCCATCGCGGGATGCATGTCCGTGCCCGGCGTAGTGAGATCGCCCGTCGTGTAGAAAATCACCAGGTTGTAGTTGGCGAGGTTCTTCGCGTTGATCGTGCTCGCGTCCTTCGTGAACGTCACCTCGACCCCCTCGTGGCCCTCGCCCATCTTGCCAATCACGCCCTGCAGGAAGCTCGGCTTCCCGTCCGTCTCCGTGATAACGGGATGCTGGAACCCCGCCGACTTCGTCAGCCAAAGCACCTTGATCTTCTCGGTGTCCTGCGCGAAGGCGGTGGCGGCCAGGACCAAGCCCAATGCGCAGGCGGAAATGGTCCGGATGATTCGATGTAGCATGGTGTCTCTCCTGTTCCGTTGGCCCGAAGAGCCGGGCGAGACGAAGAGTATACCTTTTTTATGGCCGGTGTTGCTGCATTGTTTCGCGCTTTGTGTAGGCGCAAAGGCAGGGGGTCGCAAAAATGAGCGCACACCTTGTGGTGCGGGCTTCCAGCCTGCACAACACGGCCCAAGGATGCAGGCCGGTAGCCCGCACCACAAAAGCCAACGGGCCGGGACGCATCAAACGTCCCGGCCCGAAACTTTGGCATGGTCACTATGCCCGCCGGCGATTCCTCAACGCATACACACCCGCCACCGCCGCGGGCAGGTCCTCCGGCAGGTATACCGCCAGGTTTATCGGCGGACTCTCGATTACCGCCTTTGCCCCGTTGTTATAAACCACCGTATAGCTGCCCGAATCCGATTGGAGCACCGTGTCGAAGCGAAGTACCTGCGACGTCGCGCCCGTCACCCGCGGAGGCTCGTCGGCCACGTCCAAGCCGTACTTCTTCCACTGGTACCCGCTCCCCGCCGGGGCCGTCAGCTCGACCAAATCGCCCTCCACGATTAGGCCGGTCGGACTCACCGAAATCGTGGACTCCTCGCCCGATTCGTCATAGTACACCGTCACCCCCCGCGCCTCGAGCGCGGGGATGTGCGTCGAATACGCCGTGGAATCGAGAGGGTTGACGTTAAGAAAAACGTAGTCGCCACTGTCAAGGCCGCTGTTCGCGACCAGCGACGAAATGTCCGATATCTGGTTGTAGGAAAGGGTAAGGAAGAACAGGGACGTCAGGCCGGACAAGGGACTCACGTCGGATATCTGATTGTCGCCAAGAGCAAGGTCGGTCAGGGACGTCAGGCCGGACAAGGGACTTAAGTCGGAAATCGAATTGTAATCAAGTCCAAGTTCGGTCAGGGACGTCAGACCGGACAAGGGACTCACGTCGGAGATCTGATTGTCGCCAACGAAAAGATGGGTTAGGGACGTCAGGCCAGACAAGGGACTCACGTCCGATATCTGATTGGTGCCAAGCCGAAGTTCGGTCAGGGACGTCAGGCCGGACAAGGGACTCACGTCGGAGATCGAATTGAAGTAAAGGTCGATGTAGGTCAGGTTCGTCGCATATTCGAGCCCCACGAGCGACGTGATACCCGCCGATGCTGCACCGAAATATGTCAGCGTCTGCATGTCCGTATCGAGAATGTCCCCGGTGGGGATACTCAGCGACGCACGCACCGCCGCCTCGAGGTTCGGGTCGGGGAAAGTGACAACGGCGGCGTGGGCCGTACCCGCGAACAAGAGCATCGCGGCCAGGGCTACCGCGCAAGAAATCCAAGGAGCGCGGGCACCCGCCCGTGAAAGCACATGGACAAGATGCCCATGCCACGCGCCCCATCGCGGCACCCGGTTATTTCCACGGGGCCAACCATCCCCCC
>CANKTP010000136.1 GCA_947486375.1 Candidatus Hydrogenedentota bacterium
GCCTCCCATGTGGCCTGCGCGGCGTCGACCTCGGGCATCGGCTTGTCGCGATCCGCCCGGAGGAGTTCCAGTTCCGCGCGCAACGAATCGAGCTGCGCGGTTTGTTCGGGCAGGGGCGCCTTCATCAACGGCGCGGAGTTGCCGCCCTGTCCGTCGAGGCCCTGCTCGGGAATGGTGTTGAAGAATGCGAACATCTGGTAGAACTCGCGCTGCGAGATTGGGTCGAACTTGTGGTCGTGGCATTGCGCGCAGCCGACCGTCAGCCCCATCCACACGGTCGAGGTCGCGGTGAGCCTGTCGATGACGTATTGCGTGCGATATTCCTCGGGAATCGCGCCGCCCTCGAAATTGATCATGTGGTTGCGATTGAATCCCGAGGCGAGTTTCTCCGAGGTGCCCGCATCCGGAATCAGGTCGCCCGCGAGTTGCTCGACCGAGAACCGATTGAAGGGCATGTTGGTATTGAAGGCGTCGATCACCCAATCGCGCCAGCGCCACATCTGCCGTTCGTTGTCGATGTGGTAGCCGTTGGTATCGGCGTAGCGCGCGAGGTCGAGCCATTGCCGCGCCATGTGTTCGCCATAGCGCGGGGAGGTCAGCAGGCGGTCGACGACTTTTGCGTAGGCATCGGACGACGCGTCGTCCACGAAGGCATCGACTTCGTCAATCGCGGGCGGCAATCCCGTCAGGTCGAAGGTGAGGCGGCGGATGAGTTTTTCGCGTTCGGCCTCGGGTGCCGGCTCGAAACCTTCGCCTTCGACCTTCTGTAGGATGAACCGATCAATGTCATTGCGCGGCCAGTCCGGTTTCGCCACGGCGGGCAACGCGGAACGTTGCGGCGGCACGAACGACCAGTGCTTCTCCCACCGCGCGCCCTGCTCGATCCAGCGGCGGAGCAGGTCGATGTGTTCCGGCTTCGGGTGTTTCTGGGCCTCCGCCGGGGGCATGCGGTCGTCGGCGTCGTCGGTGGTCAAGCGCCGGTAGAGTTCGCTGGTCGCGAGGTCACCGGGGACGATGGCCGTCTCGCCCGAGGGGAGGGACTGATATCCCCCGACGCCGTCGTCGATGCGGAGCCCGCCTTTGCGTTTGTTCGCGTCGGGACCGTGGCAGGCGTAACAGTATTCGGAGAGCAAAGGGCGAATCTGGCGATTGAAGTCGATCGCATCGGGACCCGAAGGCGCGACGGCAGGCGCGACGGCGACCGCAGTAGGCGCCGGGACAGGTTCGGGGACGGCGGGCGCCGGTGAGGGCGGAGTCGATGTCGCGGGGCCCGGCCACGGCGCGCCGACCTTGATCCACGTCGACAGGGTTTCGATCTGCGCGGGGTCAAGTTGCGGTCCCTCGGCGGGCATCTTGAGATCGCCCTCTTGGTGCAGCGCTTTGATCAACAGACTTTCTTCGGGCTTGCCTTGGACAATCGCCGGGCCGCGTTTGCCCCCTTGCAGCATGCCCGCGAGCGAATCCAGCCGCAGTCCTGACTTGGGGTCCGTTTCGCCGTGGCATTTGAAGCAGCGTTCGGAAAGGATGGAGAGCACGCGTTTCTCGAAGAATTGAATTTGTTCGGTGGAGAAATCGGTGGACGGAGGGGACGAAACCGCAGGAGCTGCTTCCACAACGCTTTCCGCCGGCGTTGGTGTTGGGGTAGCGGCAGGTTCCGAAGGCGCGATCGCCTCGATGACACGCAGCGACTGTTCAAGGACTTCCAATCGACGGGGAGCGAATGCCGGGGCGGCGGCGACCTTGGCCTTGAGATCGTCGAGTTCCTTCTGGGCGGCGGCGGTCTGTTCTGCCAACAACCTTACTTGGGATTCGAGCTCGGCGATCCGTGCCGCATTCTCCGCGGCCTCGGCATCCGGAGCAGCGGCCTTCTGTGCCTCGATGTCCTTAATCAACGCCTCCTTGACTTGATTCAGCGTGGCTGGATCGGCCTGGAGACGTTCGAGAAGGTTGACCAAGGCCTCGCCGGGATCGGCGGGGGCTGCGGGCGGATCCTCGGCGAACGCCTGAAGGGAGGCCGCGCATAACAACGCCAAGCCTAGAACGTAATATTGCAGGGGGGATTCCATGACTTCACCGTCTCCCTATTTTACCGAGCGCAATTATTTCAGAGTTCTCGCCGAGCGGTCAATGAACCCCAGAACGAAAAGGCCCGGCCTTGAATCGAATCAAGCCGGGCCCAAATCTTGTAAAATGGAACGAACGAATGGGGATTATTTCTTTTTCTTGGCCATGCTCAGGATGGAATTCGGGGTCTCGCCGTAGGGATCGGAATCGATCAACATGCTTCTTTCGATGATTTCCTGGATGTCTTTTTTCGTCATGCCCGCCGCCTTGGCCTCGGCGGTGACTTCGTGAAGCCGGCCCGCGATTCGGCGGCGGCACTCCTCGCGGCACTTGTTCTCGATCCCTTTTTCGATGAAGACGCCCATGCCGCGGCGGGTGTATAGCAGTCCCATTACCTCGAGGTCGCGGTAAGACTTGGCGACCGTGTTGGGGTTGACGCCGAGGCGCTCGGAAAGTTCGCGGACGGAGGGGAGCTGGTCGCCCGCCTTGAGCTTTCCCGACGAAATCGCGAACTGCACGTGGTTCTCGATTTGGATGTACACCGCTACGCTGCTGTGAATGTCGATGCTCGCTAGCATGAGGCGCTCCTTGTTGGTCCAAGCTTAGATGGTTACGATTTTGCACCCCAACCGGGGTGCCATGAATTCCGATCCCCGATCCCTATTTCCCGATACGGGGCAAGTGTCCCACGGGGCGATCCATTGCTCGATTGCAAACCTACCCCGGGGCGAACTCCCATTGACCGCAGCCACGCCTTCGGGGCCGATGACAGTTCGATTCGAGTATACTGGCGAATACAATCTACGTCAACTAATACTTATGGTACAGACGAGGAATCCCGGCATGCGCGATACTTTGCAGTTTCGATGGTGCTTGATATTGTGCATGGTCCCAGGAGTAGCGTTCGCCCAACACGCGGCGAAGGGACGACGGAGCCCGGAAAAACCGGGCCGCGAAATCGCACAACCCGCCGCCGCGTCCGGAACCGGCACGGCGCGCATCTCGATCAAGGACATCGTGGGAAGACCGGTGCCGGGCGAGGTCGAGATTCGGCCGGTCGACGGAGGGAGGGGAGTGCGCGCGAGTCTTCCCGAAGGCACGGGCGAAACGTTGGCCGGTGCCGGGGCGAGCGCCGTTTACATCCGCGCGATCTCGGAGGGGTTGGCGATGCTCGTCGACGTACAGGACGTCGAAATCCGCGCCGGGGAGACCGTGGATATTTCGTTCAGCCTTCTCGAGGGGACGGCCGGGAACCGTCCCTTGGTTGCGTTCGACACGGATTTGGACCAGGCGATTGACAGCGTCGAGCTCAAGGTGGGGACCGATCCCCGGAACGCGGCAAGTATCCCCGGCCTCGATACGTTCACTTGGCCGTCCCCCGTGATCGATCCTGACGAGGGGTGGTACCGGGGCGAGTTTCATGTGCATTCGTCGCACGGGACCGGCGGGGAGGATGTGGGTCGCCTCGTGGACCGTGCGGAAGGGGCGCGGCTCGACTTTCTCGCCATCACCGATCGGGACACCTTGGCCCCGGCGTTCGACGAGGATTTCAAGTCGAAGTCGGTGGTATTAATTCCCGCGATGGAGTGGGGAACGGAGGAGAAGGGGGTGGCGCTGCTTTTTGCGCCCCGCACGATGCCCACGCCTGCGGGCTCCGCGGCCGAGGCGCAGGCGATGGTATATCGCGTGCAGGCGCAGGGAGGGATCGTCGCGGTCGCGCACCCCTGTTTCAGCGCGGCTCCTTGGCAGTGGGACCTGACCCACATCAACGCAGTGGAAGCCTGGTGTCGCGACTGGCGCGAGGTGCCCCCACTCTGGCTCGAACGGCTGGGCGACACGGCCCGCGAGCTCGGCAAGAACGGACGGGCGATCCATGCCGTGGGATTCGCCGCGGCCACGGAGGGTCTTTCGGCGAATGGCCAGGGCGCGATTTTTTACGACTTCGAACTTTCGCGGGGGTACAAGGCCTGCGTCATCGGGGGAAGCAACGCGGCGAGCGCCAAGGTGGCCATTGGACGGCCGCTGACCTACGTGTTCGCGGAGCAGAAATCGCTCAACGGGATACTCGATGGGCTGCGCCGCGGCAGGACCTATGTCACGAGCGGCCCCGATGGCCCGCAATTGACTTTCTGGGCGGATTGGAACAATGACGGCTCGATCGAGTCGGGTATTGGGGGATTTGTCCCGTTTGGGATTACGTCGCGATTTCTCGTCAACGTGCGCAATGCCGCGGGGAAACGGCTCGAGGTGTTGCTCAACGGGTATCCGATCCGTTCCACAAAAATATCGGACAACAATCTTACGTTCGCGTTCATCGATTTTCCGGAGTCGTACGCGGCCTATCGGGTGCGCATCGTCGAGTCGCCCAAGAAGACGGGCTTCGGGAATTTGGACGTACTCGCGATGACCAGCCCGATTTATGCCCAGCAAACGGTGTTCATGGGCGCTGAAGGGGCACAAAACGCGTGGGTCACCATCGAGGGTGAGCGGGAGGATCCGGATTACGGGAGTCACTTCATCCAGACCGACCCATCGAAAATTCGCGAGCTCAAGCCAGAACGCCTGTAGCAGGAAGCTTCCGGGACATGGGCGCCGGTTGCGAAAACCGCCAAGTCGGAATTCGAGTCAGATATTTTTAGCCGGCGCGCTCGTGAGAAAGCGCTCCATGACTCTCAGAGTAGGCACGGAGGACACGCGGCATGGGCGCAATAGGGAGAAAGGCCGGGTGGTCGTTCATGGCCACCGCCGCCATGCTGACCACGATATTGGTCAGCCGATACTTGACACGAAACCCCGAAGTCTATTTCCCGCAACAAAAGGAAACCTACGTCGCGCACCCCGCCGGGATTCTCATCCACGTCCTGGGCGGAATGACTGCCCTCTCGCTCGGGGCATTTCAATTCAACGAGCGATTGCGGAAGAAACGCCCCCAATTGCATCGTTGGATGGGCGGGACCTATATCGCCGGGTGCATGGCCGGAGGTCTCGGCGGCCTATACATGGCGCAATTCGCCCACGGCGGCTTCCCTGCCTCGGTCGGCTTTGGCATGTTGGGGGTGGTCTGGCTGACCTGCACGGCAATGGCCCTACAGCGAATCCTCGCCCGCGACATTCCAGCGCACCGCGAGTGGATGATCCGGAGCTACGTCCTCACCTTGGCCGCCTTCACCTTGCGCGTGTGGCTACCCATCCACGGCGTGTTAAGCGGCGCCGGCCTAACCGACCTTCCCTTCACCCAAATGTACATCGCCGTCGCATGGCTGTGCTGGGTCCCGAACCTCATCGTCGGGGAGATTTACATCAACCTGTCGCGCAAGTCGGCTGTCCGCGTAACCGCTTGAACGCCGGAATCCTCCCGGATGCGTGTTGCCATCACAAAGTAAAAATGGCACTATGCCGTCTTCCATTTCACGCCAAGAATGAGCATTGGAGACGCGCATCATGAGTTCGGGTATTGAACATGTCCTCAATGAACTGCGGCGATTCGATCCGCCGGCGGAGTTCGTTGCGAATGCGCGGGTGAATTCGCGCGCCGAGTACGACGCGCTGTACAAGGACTCCATCGACGACCCAGAGGCGTTCTGGGCGAAGATGGCCGGGGAACTCGACTGGTCCCGGAAATGGGACCGCGTCCTGGACGACTCGAACCCGCCGTTCTACAAATGGTTCGAGGGAGGAAAGATCAACGCCTCGTACAACTGCCTTGATCGGCACCTGGGCACATGGCGCAAGAACAAGGCCGCCATCATTTGGGAGGGCGAACCGGGCGAGAGCCGGACGCTGACCTATCAGGAACTTCACCGGCAGGTATGCAAATGCGCGAACGCGCTGAAGGGACTGGGCATTTGCAAGGGCGACCGCGTCACGATCTACATGCCGATGATCCCGGAGCTCGTGATCGCGATGCTGGCCTGTGCGCGGATCGGGGCGACGCACTCGATCATCTTTGGCGGGTTCTCCGCGAACGCCCTCATCGACCGGAACCAGGACGCGCAGGCGAAACTGGTGATCACGGCGGACGGCGGCTATCGGCGCGGGGCCATCGTGGATCTAAAGGGCGCGGTGGACGAGGCCCTGCCCAAGTGCCCGACCGTGGAGAAAGTCCTCGTCGTCGAGCGGACGAAAAAGGGCTGTGCCATGCAGGCGGGGCGCGACATCTGGTGGCACGACGCGGTGGATTCGGCATCGGCGGATTGTCCGGCGGAAGAACTCGACGCGGAACATCCGCTCTTTATCCTCTATACGAGCGGGTCGACGGGGAAACCCAAGGGCATCCTGCACAGCACCGGCGGCTATCTCTTGGGGGCCTATCTCACGTCGAAATATGTGTTCGATCTCCGCGACGAGGACACGTACTGGTGTACCGCCGACATTGGCTGGGTGACGGGTCACAGCTACATTTGTTACGGCATCCTGTCGAACGGTGCGACCTCCGTGATGTACGAGGGCGCGCCGAACCACCCGACGCCGGGGCGCTTTTGGGAAATCATCGAGAAATACAAGGTCAACATCTTCTATACCGCGCCCACCGCCATCCGCGCTTTCCTCAAGTGGGGCGATCAATGGCCCAAGGCCCACGATCTATCGAGCCTCCGCCTGCTCGGCACCGTCGGCGAACCCATCAATCCCGAGGCGTGGATGTGGTATCGCGAGGCCATCGGCGGAAATCGCTGTCCTATCGTCGACACTTGGTGGCAGACCGAGACCGGCTCGATCCTGATCACGACGCTGCCAGGAGCCATGGCCGGAAAGCCTGGCTCGGCGGGGCTCCCCTTCTTCGGAGTGCAGCCGCAGGTCGTCACCGAGGAAGGCGAACCCGTCGAGGGCATGCACAGCGGGATGCTGGTGATTCGCAGCCCCTGGCCCTCGATGTTGCGCACCTTGTACGGGGATGACGACCGTTTCAAGGAAGTCTACTGGTCGAAGTACGAGAAGCAGGGATGGTACTTCACCGGCGACGGCGCATTCCGCGACAAGGACGGCTACTTCATGATCATCGGCCGGATCGATGACGTGATCAACGTGTCGGGTCACCGCCTCGGGACGATGGAGATCGAATCCGCCCTCGTCTCGCATCCCTTGGTGGCCGAGGCCGCAGTCGTTGGGTTCCCGCACGAACTCAAGGGCCAGGGCATTTGCGCGTTCGTGTCCGTGCCGACGGGCGTCAACGTCGGCGAGAAGGACAAGATCACGCTACGCGAACACGTGGCAAAAGAGATCGGGGCGCTAGCCAAACCCGACCAGATTCGCTTCACGGACGCCCTGCCAAAGACACGCTCGGGGAAGATCATGCGGCGATTGCTTCGGGACATCGCCTCGGGCATCGAGACCAAGGGCGACACGACCACGCTCGAGGACTTCAGCGTGCTGGCGAAACTCCGCGAGGACAAGGAAGCGTGACGCGGGACGGGCATTGCCCAACACGCCGGGGGTTTGCCGGCGCGCCGTGTTCGTCTATAATTCGCAGGCAACCTTGGGAGCCTTTCGACTATGCAAGCGACGAATGTCCCGGTCGGCGTGGAGCAGGAACTAATCGACACGATAGTCGAGCGGATCGTGAATTCCGTCCATCCAGTTCGCATCGTGCTGTTCGGGTCAGCGGCCCAAGGACGAATGGGACCCGATAGTGATCTCGATATTTTGGTCGTAATGCCCGATGGAGTCCACCGGCGGCAAACCGCGCAGAAAATTTATCTAAGCCTGACTGGGGTCGGCTTCGCCACGGACATCGTCGTTGCGACCGAAAGCGATATTCGCGACTTTGCCGATAACCCGTCGTTAGTCCTATTCCCAGCCCTTCGCGACGGAGTGGAGCTTTATCGTGCCGGGGGATAGATTGATCCCGGGTACGCCTGATGAGTGGATGGCGCGGGCGAAGGGGGATTTGGCACTCGCCAAGATTCAACCGCCCGAGGGCGTCATTCTTGAGGATTTGTGCTTCCATGCGCAACAGGCAGCCGAAAAAGCCATCAAGGCGGTCTACCAGCATTTCGGCTGGCCATTTCGGTATGTCCATAACCTGGGAGAATTGCTGACGCGTCTTGCCGCGAGGGGTATCGATATTCCTGACCCTATCAATGCGGCAATCGTGCTCACCACCTACGCCTCCCATTCCCGGTACCCGGGGGCGACCGAACCCATCGGCATTGACGAGTGCAGGCACGCCGCGAATCTCGCGGAACGGGTCGTGGTCTGGGCGGAATCGGTCATCAGTCCCCCACCCATGTGACGAATAGTCTCGGGAGGACGCGCGACGAAGAGGAGGCGGTTACCGCAGGGAGGTCGTGTCAGTCTCGGGCGGCGCGGCGGATTCGATGGCCAGGGCGATCCGCCGATCGGCCATGAGCAGAAAAATGAAACCCGGAATGGGCACGAGTTGAATGATGCACAGACCGGCCGCAATCCAAGGAGCGTAGCCGATGGTGGTCATCACACGGTATAGCCGGATGAACCCGAGGCCCAGCGAGACGACCATCGCCGTGACCAGGATGTTGTAGCGCAGGCCGGTAAGGTTGTTGGCGAACATCGTCCAGCCCATCCAGCATAGAATGACAAACCCGAAGGCAAGCCGGTATTGCAGCCTGTGCGACCGGAGGGTATCGAACTCGGCGAGGGACAGCGTGATGATTTGTTTTTTCGCGTCTGGGTCCGGGCCTAGGAGTGTGGATTCCGGCATGGGTGCTCCGTGTGGATTTTGTGCGGGGTTGGAGAGGATCGTACCCGATCAATCGCGTATTCGACAAAAGGGCGGACGATGACGGAGAAAAACCCGTGGAAACGGCTGGGCACCAGGCTCATTTACCAAAACGCATGGCTGTCGCTCCGGGAAGATCAAGTCATCCGGCCCGATGGCAAACCCGGCATCTATAGCGTGGTCGAGACCCGCATCGCGACGGCCATCGTTGCCATCGACGCGGACAAAAATGTCTATCTCGTCGGACAGTATCGCTATCCCACCGACGTTTACTCATGGGAACTTCCGGAGGGCGGGACCGATCCGGGCGAGGCGCCGCTCGCGGCGGCGCAACGGGAACTGCGCGAGGAAGCGGGCCTGATCGCGGATGCGTGGACGCAGCTCGGCGGGGAAGTCCACCTGAGCAATTGCATCTCCTCGGAGGTGGGTTATTTTTACCTCGCCGAGGACCTTCACGCGACGGCTTCGCAGCCCGAAGGTACGGAGGTGCTGCAAGTTCGGCGTCTCCCGTTCGGTGAATGCGTTGCAATGGTCGACTCGGGCGAGATCGTCGACGCCATGAGCATCATCGGGATTCTGCGCGCCGAGCGTTTCCTCCGCGACCGGTCCTGAGTTCGCCGTGAGCGTCTCGACATTGGTGGTCCACACCGGCGCGATCGGGGATTTTATCCTCGCGTGCCCGTCCATCCGCGCCCTGGCCCAAGACAGCCCCGTGGACGTCCTTGGCGAATTCGACCGGGTGCATCTTGCCGTGGCCGGGGGGATCGCGCGCGCCGCCTTCGATCTCACGGCGGCGAGATTCGAGTCGCTGTTTTCCGAACCGAAACCGGAACTTCGCGCCTTCCTTTCCCACTATGACCGCGTTGTGGTCTGGATGAAGGACGATGGACTCATTCGACGCAACCTGACTGAAATCGGGGTATGCGATGTTCGCGTCCATTCGGGCCTACCGCCCGATGATTGGGGCGAATACGCCGCGCGATACTATCTGGATGCGTTGGGCCTCTCGGGCGACGCCACGCCGCGCCTCGACCTACCCGCATCCCCCGGGCGACACGACGTAATCTTGCATCCGGGCAGCGGGAGCGGGCGCAAGAACTGGCCGATGGCGCGGTATCGCGCGCTCGCGGATTTGCTGCGTGCAAATGGACGCGATGTCTGGTGGTGCGCTGGTCCCGCGGAGGAGGAAGGCGGACTGGCGGAGTCATTGCCGTGCGACAGGATCATCCTTGGGCGTTCCCTTGTCGAACTCGGCGGAATCCTGCGATCGGCCCGCGCCTATGTTGGGAACGACAGCGGCATTACGCACCTCGCCGTGGCGGTCGGTTGTCCCACCGTGGCCATTTTCGGCCCGACCAATCCGCGCGTCTGGGGGCCGCGCGGCGCCAACGTATGCATTGTCCAAGGCAATGTGTGGCCGGAACCCGGAGATATTTTCAATGCAATCCCCAGCCAACCCGCGCGCCAAAAAACTTGAGGGCAGTGCGTTCGTTTGCTATAGTTGCGGCTCTTTTCCGCCATGTGTACCCGTAGCTCAATTGGATAGAGCGTTTGGCTACGGACCAAAAGGTTGGGGGTTCAAGTCCCTCCGGGTACACCATCTTTCCCCCCCCCGCCCCTGCGCCCGTCCCTTCAGATGATTCCCGCATAAATTCGTTCCGTCCCGGCGTGCGGGTCAAAGACCACGATCCCATCCTTGTCGAATCCCGCAGTGACGGGTGCCCCAAATCCTTGCTGTGTGTAGGCGTAGTTCCGCCGCAAAACCTCGCGCGCCGCGTGGATGATTAACACGGACAACCGTCCCTGTTCAGCGTCGGGATAGGTCCCGCTGATCTCGCCGAGGGTCTTCCCCAAGAATTTCATTTCGGCCACCTTCGCCACGCAA
>CANKTP010000137.1 GCA_947486375.1 Candidatus Hydrogenedentota bacterium
TGGGACTTCCCCTGCGCGCCGAACCTGATCGACATCACCGTCGGCGGCAAGAAGATCAAAGCCGTCGCGCAGGTCAGCAAGCAGGCCTTCACCTACGTCTTCGACCGCGTGACCGGCGAACCCGTCTGGCCGATCGAGGAACGCCCAGTCCCGCAGACCGATGTTGCCGGCGAACGCACCTCGCCCACGCAGCCCTACCCCACGAAGCCGCCCGCGTTCGACCGGCAGAACCTCGCCGAGGAGGACCTGATCGACTTCACGCCCGAGCTCAACGCGAAGGCGAAGGAGATCGTCAAGAACTACCGTTACGGCAACATGTTCACGCCGCCCGCCGTCGTCGACGCGAAGGGCTTCGGCTCCACGATCATGGTGCCCGGCTCCGGCGGCGGCGCCAATTGGCCCGGCGCGGCGGTCGATCCCGAGACGGGTGTGCTCTACGTTCCCTCGACCACCTTCGTCATGCTCGCCGGATTGGTCCAGCCCGACCAGAACCGCTCGAACTTCAAGTATCTTCGCGGCGGCTCATGGGCCGCGCCCACCGTCGAGGGCCTGCAACTCGTCAAGCCGCCCTACGGCCGCGTCACCGCCATCGACCTCAACAAGGGCGAACATGTGTGGCAGGTCGCGCACGGCGAAGGACCGCGCAACCATCCCAAGCTCAAGGCCCTCAACCTGCCGCCGATGGGCACGACCAACGTCGGCCAGTTCGTCACCAGCGGCGGCCCCATGCTCACCAAGACCCTCTTCTTCACCAGCCAATCCGTCATCGGCCAACAGTTCGAGGGAAACGCCCCCGGCGTCTCCGGCTACCTCCACGTCTTCGACAAACAGACCGGCGAGGAAGTCCACCGCATCCCGATGGAGCTCGCCCCCCACGGCCTCCCCATGACCTACATGGTCAAGGGCAAGCAATACATCGTCGTCGCCGCCGGCGGCGGCGGGCCCAACGCCGAGCTGATCGCCTACGCGTTGCCCTGACAATGGTGACCCGAGTTGTGGTGCGGGCTTCCAGCCACGCCGGCGGCGTGGCTGGAAGCCCGCACCACAAAGGAGTGCGCCGATTTGCGAGCGCGGCACCCCGTTGCATGGGCGTCTCGCCCATGCGCCTTGGCCCGAGGCTGGGTTTCTGCCGTGCAGGCTGGAAGCCTGCACCTACCATACAGCCGCTTGACCCGGCCCCGCCTCCAGAGTAGGCTGATCGCCAAGGGGACTGACTCCGCCTTTCGCCCGGCAGTTTGGGCGAAACGCGGTGTCTGTCCCTCGCCCCCACGGGAAGGGAGACACGCATGCGCAGGATCGCCGCAACCTCGCCCATCGCCGCCGCCATGCCCCAAGGTGGAAGCGTCACGCCGTTGCGCGGTTTGGGCCCCGCGAGAGCGCCGCACCAAGGGAGCGCGGGCGTCCCGCCCGCGTTTGGCGGGCAGGATGCCCGCGCCCCTTTTGCATGCTCAGGTGATCGAGTTCCCCCAAATCGCGCCATGGCGCGACGCTTCCACCTTGGCCGCCCTTCCCACCCTTCAAACCCTTCCCACCCTCTCTATTCATTCCTAATTCGTAATTCCTAATTCGTAATTCCCAATTCGTAATTCCCAATTCGTAATTCTCTTCTTCCTCGCCGCCCTCCTGTCCGCTGCCCGCGCCCAAACCACCGTGGTAACCTTCGCCGATCCGGGGCTCGAGGCGGCGGTGCGCGCGGAGCTCGGCATCCCCACGGGGGACATCCTCGACACCGACATGCTGGAGCTGACGGATCTCTCCGCGCCCGAGGCCGGGATTTCTTCGCTCCTGGGGCTCGAGCACGCCGCGAATATTTATTCTCTCGGCCTCGAATTCAACCAGGTTGCCGATCTCACGCCCTTGGCGGGGCTGGCGAATCTTTTTTCTATCGAGCTTTTCTACAACCAGATTTCCGATATCACGCCCTTGGCGGGGCTGACGAATCTTACGATCCTCAACCTTGAAGTGAACCAGATATCCGATGTCGCGCCCTTGGCGGGGCTGGCGAATCTTACGGAGCTCGACCTTGGCGGCAACCAGATATCCGATATCGCGCCCTTGGCGGGGCTGGCGAATCTTGTGTACCTCTACTTTGGCGACAACCAGATTCCCGATCTCGCGCCGTTGGCGGGGCTGACGAATCTTACGGAGCTCTACCTTTACAACAACCAGATTTCCGATCTCGCGCCCTTGGCGGGACTGACGAATCTTACGGAGCTCGACCTTGGCGACAACCAGATTACCGATATCACGCCCTTGGCGGGGCTGACGAATCTTACGGAGCTCTACCTTAACGCCAACCAGATTTCCGATCTCGCGCCGTTGGCGGGGCTGTCGGATCTTACGATCCTCAACCTTGAAGTGAACCTGATTTCCGATGTCGCGCCCTTGGCGGGGCTGGCGAATCTTACGGGGCTCGACCTTGGCGGCAACCAGATTTCCGATATCGCGCCCCTGGCCGCGAATAGCGGGCTTGGCGACGGCGATGAGGTCTACCTTTTCGACAACCCCCTCGATTCGACCGCGTACTCGACACACATTCCCGAGCTCGAGGCACGCGGCGTCACGGTGTACTACGATGAGTCCGGCGAGGGCGAAGGCGAGGGCGAAGGCGAGGGCGAGGGTGAAGGCGAAGGCGAGGG
The DNA here is from genome assembly GCA_947486375.1 of Candidatus Hydrogenedentota bacterium. GTDB lineage: Bacteria > Hydrogenedentota > Hydrogenedentia > Hydrogenedentales > CANKTP01. The sequence continues at coordinate 2,640 of CANKTP010000137.1, forward strand.
TGAAGGCGAAGGCGAGGGCGAGGGCGAGGGCGAAGGCGAGGGCGAAGGCGAGGGCGAAGGCGAGGGAGAACATCCTGCAGACGTCTTTGTCGCCCTGTCCGGAAACGACACTACAGGCGAAGGCACGTTTCGCAATCCATGGCGCACGATTGACCGCGCGATGAGGTATGTTGGGGGTTATTCCGGATTTTTTCCGGCCACCATCCACGCGGGCCCGGGAAGATTCGACGAACCGGTGCAATTCGCCTCCAACGTGACGTTGCAAGGGACGGTGGTGTCGGGGGTGTTGCAAACGGAGATTGCGCACATCGATAACGCGGTCTTTTATTTTGTGTTGGTGGAGGCGAGGGCAAACACGGTGTTGCGCGATTTGGCCATCAGGTTGCCCAGCACCCAACGGGTTGACGCCGCGCTCGTCCTCATCGAGGATGTCGACGCGACGCTCGACAACGTGGCGATCGACGGGGGCAACGTCGTGGCGAGCGCGACGGGCGTGTTGATCACGGGGTCCGGGTCCTCGCAATCGGTCATCCGGAATTCGTCGCTCAGGAACCTCGACCGCGGCATTCACTCGATCGGTTCCGGCGTCACCATCACGCGCAACGAGTTTGTCAATATCCACCGGGACGCCGTGTTCATCGCGTTCGCCTCGGGCAAGCAGGCGAGGAGAACGCCGCTGCTGGGCGACGGCGACGACACGGTCAACACGGGGTTCAACCGGTTCCGCGACGTGGACGATAGTTTCATCAAGTACGACAATGCGGACCCGGCGCTGACCTCGGCGCAGTACAACGACTGGGGCGTGTATACCGAGGCGGCAATCCGGGACCAATTGTCTGTACCGTCCTCCGGCAAGGCAGGCACCGACCAAATTCTCATCGAGCCGTTCATCGACAAGGGGATCGTTCCGGGGAGCATCGTGGTGGAGGTGGTGGACGCGGACACGCTCGAGCCGGTCCCGGCGTCGCGAGTGCCGTATGCGGAGATCGTCTCTTCGTCTGCCCGTTTCGATTTGGCGGACGGGAGCCTCTTCGCGGTGATCGCCCCGCTCGATGCGGGAACCTATGGGCTCGAGGTGGGCGCGGAGGGTTACTGAACGCAGACGCGGGCGCTGGTCTTGGGCGACAGCGGCATCGTGCATGCCAAGTTCGCGCTGGATTGCTTGACGAATTGTGGAGGCGAGGGCGAGGGCGAAGGAGAAGGCGAGGGCGAAGGAGAAGGCGAGGGCGAAGGAGAGGGCGGCTGTACCCCCGCCGCGGGCGCTACAGCGGCGCAAGCGTCGGCGCTAGGCGATGCCATCGAGCTCGCATTTGCCGGCGCGATTCTCGCCGCGCTCCGGCGGCGGGCCGGATTATTCGAGCCCGCGAGGCGTGCCCGCTCGTAGTGAAGCGCGCAGCGGAAGCGGAGTGCGGGAGTCCTCGAGTACGAGACCTAATCCCTATACTTCAGCAACCGCAGCCCGTTCGCGATCACCAGCAGCGAGGCCCCCATGTCGGCCGCGATGGCCATCCAGAGCGTCGCCATGCCGAACAGCGCCATGACGATGAACGCCGCCTTGAGCCCGAGCGCGAAGAAGATGTTCTGCTTGATCGTGCGCAGGGTGCGCCGCGAATGACGGATTAGCCAGGGAATCTTCCCGAGGTCGTCCGACATCAGGGCGATGTCCGCCGTCTCGATCGCGGCGTCGGACCCGGCGGCGGCCATGGCGATGCCCACGCTCGAGGCCGCCATCGCCGGCGCGTCGTTCACCCCGTCGCCCACCATCGCGACCATGCCGTACCGCTCGACCAGCGCGGAGATCGCCTCGACCTTTTCGTGGGGCAAAAGTTCCGCGCTATAGGCGTCGACGCCCGTCAGCAGCGCGACTGCCTGGGCCGTCCCCTTATTGTCCCCCGTGAGCATCACGACGTGCTCGACGCCCTCGCGTTTCATCTCGCGGATGAGCGGCGCGCAATTCTCGCGCACCGAATCGGCGACGCTGATCAGGCCGCACACATGGTCGTCGTTGCCGATGGCGACGACGGAATGTCCCGCGTCCTCGAGGGCGACGGCCGTGTCGTGGCATTCGGGCGTCTCGCCGCCCTTCTCGTGAAGGAACCGGTGGCTGCCGATCCAGAACGAGCGGTTGTTCAGCAGCCCCTCGGCTCCCTTGCCTTGGACCAGTTGGTACTCGGCGGCGGCGTTGATCGCGACCCCGTGGGTGTTCGCCTTCAGCAAGATCGCCCGGGCCAAGGGGTGGTCGCTGTGGGTCTCGAGCGCCGCGGCCCGCTCGAGGATCTCGTGCTCGCTGTGGCCGTTCAAGGGGACGATCCGCTGGACCGTCGGGCGTCCGTAGGTCATGGTGCCGGTCTTGTCGAAGGCGATCGCGCGCAGCCGCGCCGGGATTTCGAGGTACATGCCACCCTTGATCAGCACCCCCGCCCGCGCCGCCGTGGTCAATCCCGCGACGATGCTCACCGGCGTCGAGATGACCAGGGCGCAGGGACACGCGATGACGAGGATGACCAGCGCCTCGTAGATCCACGTAAGCCACGCCTCGCCAAACAACAACGGCGGCACGACGCCTATCAGCAGCGCGAGCCCCATCATCGCCGGCGTGTAGTAACGCGCAAAGGTCTCGACCCATTGTTCCGACGGCGCCCGGCGTTGTTGCGCCTCGCCCACCATTTTCGTGATGCGCGCCAGCGTGGTGTCGTCCGACGAGCGCGTCACGCGAAACTCGAAGGCGCCGTCCTGGTTCATCGTCCCGGCGAAAACCTCGTCGCCCGTCGAGCGGGACTTCGGCATCGATTCGCCCGTGATCGCGGCCTCGTTGATCGTCGTCGAGCCGGTGGTGATGATGCCATCCAGGGGGACCTTTTCGCCGGGGCGCACCAAGACCTCGGCCCCGAAAGGGACTTCCGCCACCGGGCGTTCCTCGATGTCTCCATCGTGCGGACACCGATATCGGGCCTTGGCCGGCGAAAGACTCAAGAGCGTGTTGATCGCGCGGCGCGCGCGGCCCACGCTCCACGATTCGAGCAACAGCGCCACCGCGAACAGGAAGGCCACCGAGGCCGCCTCCATCCACTCGCCGATGATCATCGCCCCGATGGCCGCCACGACCATGAGCAAGTTCATGTCCGGACGCAACGAGCGGATCGAGTAGATGGCCTTCGGCGCGATGAACCACGCCCCGGCCACGAAGGCGCCGAGATAGGCAATCTTGCTCGCCAGCGGATACCCGTGATCGTGGTCATGGCTGAACGCATCGACAAAGCCGTGCTCGATAGAATGGACGAGGAACCCCGCCCCGATGCACAGCCCGCTGAGCGCCGCCAGGCACAACCGGCCGTGACGCGACCAGAAGGGGCCCGCCTGGCCCGACTGCGTGCGCTTCACGTACTGGTCCCACGGCGTCGCCCGCATCCCCGTCTTCGAGACCGTGTCCCGGATGAGCGCGGCATCGATCGGCGCGCAACACTCCTGGATTGTCATCTTCCCGTTGAGGACATCGAAGTCGAGGAAATGGTCCCCGCCGACAAGCGGCCCCACCGCGCGTTTGAGGACAGCCACTTCCTCCGCGCAGTCAAGACCGTCTATTTTATATGCCAAGGAATTCATAATTGAGAATACAGTATCAAAAAGAAATCCCCGTTTCAAACGTCGAATTTGACCGCATCCTTGCATCCGCCCCCATACAAACCATGACTTCTCAACACCACCCCCCCGCCACTATATTCACGCCTTCCAAGCCCCCTCCAAATCGCCGTAGGGGCAGACCTATGTGTCTGCCCTCCGAGTCCCGCCGGTTACCGTCTGCTGGGCTGATGTAGGCGATTTCGCGACCGAATTGACGTCCAATCAGGAACATATTGCTTCACTTCTAACAATCTATACGCATACGGTTCGGCTTCAATCGCTCTATCGAAATCTCCCACGTCATTCCCAATTTCTAATTCGTAATTTCCTAATGCGAAATCCCCCCCTCCACGCAACGCCCGCACTAGTATATAGGAGACATCACCGTCTCATAAAAGGAGGATCCCATGAAAAACCTCGCATTTCTGCTCGCCCGCTTCCTCGAAACCCTTCGCGTGGGCCACGCCAATCCGGCCGCTCTCTTCACCCTCGAAACGGCCGAGGCCCTGGCCGAATTCTACGGCGACGGCCCCATCCCCGCCGCCGAGATCCACCTCGTCGAGGCCCTCTTCTTCGACCGCTATCTCACGCATCAGCTCGAGACCCATCTGGGCGAGCGCGGCCTCTTCGTCAAGAAAGGCGACGATCCCCACGGCGCCCTCCACCCCGCCGTCAACGCCGCCATCCGCGCCCGCGGCCGCTACGCCAAACTCATGCGCGACCTCGCCAAGCAGCGCGGCACAGGCCGTGGCACGGACGTCCCGCCTGTCGAGCAGGGGCACGATGTCCCCGCCACCGCAGCGCCTACAAACGGCAAGGGAACCTCTCCCGAAAGACATGGGCAAGATGCCCATGCCACCGCCCCGAATGGCCACGCCGTTGCGCCCTCGCCCGGCGTCGACTCGCCCGAACCCCCAACCCCCGCGTTCATGAACCGCGCCATGCGCCGCCGCGCCCTCAAGGAGGCCAAGGCGGCGCACAGCCGATCCTGATTACTCGCGAAACCTCCCCGAATCAAGACGCCACCGACAAAAGTCGTGCACGCATTCATAGGTCCCATACGTCGTATAAGTCCCATAAGTCCCATCCTCACATGTACGGCCTTTTTTTGCGAATCGTGTGCCGACATGGAACCTCGCGCACGCCATCGCCTCGGAACCGTCAGTGCCCCAGCTCGATCTTGAGGTGGGCCCAATCGCCGCTGAAGAAGAGCCACCACGTCAGGGCGAGGCGGGTGACGTGGCTCACGAGGATGGCCATCCAGATCGTGTGCGGCGCGAGCATGTCCATCTGCTCGAGGGCGAAACATATCCCCAAGAGCACGAATATCTGGGTCACGATCGCCACGTACATCGGTTTTTTGGTGTCGCCCGCGCCTTGGAGGCCGCCGGTGATGGCGAGGGCCGAGGACACGAAAAAGCCGGAGATGGCGAGGTAGCTGAGGAGGTCGCGGCTGATGACATAGACCTCGGCGCCATCAAGCACCCCGAACATCGAGAGGAGACGCTGGGGAAACACGGTGTAGACGATGGCCCAGATTCCCGACCAGGCGATGGCGATCCCGGTGGCGATATATACGCCACGCTTTCCGCGCGCGGGTTTGCCGGCGCCGATGTTCTGGCCCATGATGGTGGAGGCGGAGGCGCGCAGGCCGAAGCTGGCCCAGGTCACAAACGAGAACAGTTGCGTATAACATATGGTGTACGCGGCGGTGGCCGCGACGCTCTGGTCGAGCGAGCCGATGAAGCGCAGCAGGAGCACGCCGCCGACGTTGAGCACGACGGCCTGGATGCCGGTGGGAATCCCGATACGGGCGACGGCGCGGATGACGGACATGTCGGGGATGAGGCGAAACTTGTCCGGCGGCCCGAGGACCATCCGGCGGCGCATGATCATCACCATCGCGACGATGACGCTCGGGACCGGGCCGAGGACGGTGCCCAACGCGGCGCCGTTCGCGCCCAGGCTTGGAATCGGCCCGAACCCGACGATGAGGACGCTGCTGAAGACGATGTTGAGGATGGTGGTCATCACGCCCAGGATGAGGGGCGTGCGCGGATCGCCGGCCGCCTGGAGGGCGTTGTTGAGCATGAAGATCATGAACATCGGGGCGGATGCGGTGAACAGAATCCGCAGGTAGGGCAGCGCCAGCGCGACCACCTCGGGCTCTTGTTCCATGAACCCGAGCAAGTAAGGTGCCGTGAAATACCCGAACGGTGCGGCGATGAAGATGAAGATGTAGAAGCAGGCGAGGAATACGTCGTAGGTCACCCGATTGACGGTGGCCCGGTCGTTCTTCCCGGTGTATTGCGCGACGAGCACGCCGAGGCCCTGGAACAGCGACGATATGAAGACCACCATGACCAGGAAGAGCTGCCATGCCACGCCGATGGCGGCGCTGGCCTCGGGGCCGACGTGGCGTCCCACCATCGATTGCGCCACGAACCCGTGTATGCCGGAGATAAGTTGCAGCAGGATGACCGGCCAAGCCAGCTTCCAAACCGATCGGAAGATGCTTCCCGAGGTCAATTCTGAATCGAATTCTTTCATCAAGCCCTTGCGCGCGCCGAGTGTGGATACCTATCGTAAACACCCCCGCGGCGCGCGGGGTTGCATTGGCCGGCCCGAGATTGCGCGAGCGCGTCCGGCCGGGGGGATCGAGGGGGCGTGAATCGAGGGGCGATCGGCGGGCCGATGGGACCCGTGCGAGAAATCGGCACCGCCGACGACCGGCGCATGGTATCCCAGCCGCGCGGGGCAAGTCCAACGCGACAACTCTCGCGCCGTTGACCACGGCGGTCCAAAGAGATATTGTTCCCGATACGGGCAAGACCGGCGGTCGCCGGAAAGTGGAACGAATCGGAGCGGTATCGATGCGGTTTTGGGCGTTTGGTTGCGTATTCATCATGCTCCTAACGAGGGCGGGATCTACCCAAGAACCGCCGGCCTCATCGACGCCCCCGGGCCCGGACGGCAACCCTGGCGCCGCAATCAAAGCGGGCAAACAGGTTTACCAACGCTTTTGCGTCACCTGCCACGGGATGGACGGCAAGGGCGCGCCGGATGTGCCGAAGACGCTTCCGGTGCCCCCATCGGATTTGTCGGACGCGGAGTGGACGCACGGCGGGTCGGACGAACAAATTCTCGCGGTTATCCGCGACGGCACGGACAAGGGCATGGAGACGTACAAAGATCGCCTCAACGACCAGCGGCTAATGCAGTTGGTCGAGTACGTCAAATCCCTCGGCGCCGGCGGTACCGCGGTCGAGACCACCCCCGCCGCCGATGTCCCCGCGAACCCGGTCGCCACGAGCGCCGAGTCCGTCAAGAAGGGCATGCAAATATATCGCCGCTTTTGCGTGAAGTGCCACGGCGTCAACGGCAAGGGCGATACGGAGATGGTGGAATTCCTCAGCACCTCACCCTCCGACTTGACCGACGGGAAGTGGAAGTACGGCGACCAAGACGGCAACATTTTCGTTATCATTCGCGACGGCACGCCTTACGACATGGAATCGTTCAAGGACCGTTTGGGCGACGAGGACATGTGGCACATCGTGAATTACATGCGCAGCTTCGAGAAAAAATCGTGATGGAAAAGGAGCGCGGGCTATGAAGAAGAAACAAGGTCCCTCATCGCAGCCGGAAGGCTTGAGTCCCGCCGGTTTAAGTCGGCGGGGCTTCATGCGCGCGGCGGCCGCAGGCGCAGGCACGACGGCGGGCGTCTTCGCGGCGGGCGTAGCGACCGGCGCGGTAGAGGCCTCCGAGCGCCCTATTCAACGTCCCGCGAACTTCGAGCAGATCGCGGGCGCGGCGATAACCGAGTTCACGTTTCCGGCAAAAGGCTCCGACGTGTTCGCGAAGGCCTGCAAGGAAGAAGGCCTTGCCGCGCTTTTTTGTTGTCCCGGTAATTACCACATCGTGACCTCGATCGCGAACCAGGGGATTCCGACCTACGGCGGTCGCCTCGAGGGGCCGATGTGCTCGGCGGCGGATGCCTTCGTCCGCGTCACGGGCGAAGTGGCTGCGGCCTCGGGGACGGAAGGCCCGGGATTCACAAACATGATTTGCGCCATCGCGGCGGCGAATGCCTGCCGGACGCCGTTGCTCGTCGTGGCCAGCAACATGTCGCTGCGCGGCGACGACACGGAGTCGAACATCCAGCGCGGCTACCAGCAGCCGATGACCGAGGGCATCCGGAAGTACGGCAAGCGCATCGTCGACAACAAGCGCGTCCATGAATACGCCGGATACGCCTTCCGCATGCTGAAGTCCGGCGTGCCCGGACCCGTGCATCTCGATTTCACGAACGAGTCCGCGGGCCGCGAGTCGATGCTCGATACGGAGATGGACATCGACTGCTACTTCGACAAGACGAA
>CANKTP010000138.1 GCA_947486375.1 Candidatus Hydrogenedentota bacterium
CCTCGCCGGTTGCGAACCGCCGCGCGTGCTGGATATATCGGATGCACCCGAGGTTGCCAATCTCGACTCGGCGATCCGGGAATCGCTTCGTCGCCCCATCGATCTCTCGACGCCCGTGGCGCGTGTGGTCCGGCCCGGCGAATCGGTCGCGATCCTTGTCTCCGACTCGTTCCGCCAAACTCGTATCGACCGGGTGCTCCCCATTCTCGTAGCCGAGTTCGAGGAAGCGGGAGTTTCCCCCGAGCGCATCCGGTTCGTTTTCGCGACCGGGACGCACCGGGGACCGACCGAACCCGAGGCCCGGAACATTCTCGGGGACGCGATTTACGATCGCTTCCGCGGACAAATCCTCAGCCACGATCCCTGGACTCCTTCGGAATTGACGTTTGTGGGTACGACTTCCCGCGGGACCAAGGTCTCCATTAATCGCCGCGTGTACGAATGCGACAGGATCATCGCGACCGGCTCCGTGGTCATGCACTATTTCGGCGGATACGGAGGCGGCCGCAAATCCGTCGTCCCCGGCGTGGCCTCGGCGGAAACCATCGCCCACAACCATGCCCTGAACCTGGACCCGGAATCCGACCGCCTGAACCCGGCAGTGCGCATAGGCGCGATGGAGGGCAACCCCGTCGCGGAGGACATGCTCGAGGGCACGAAGCTCGTTGGGGTCGATGCGATCGTCAACACAGTCTTAAACCGGAAGGGACAGATCGCCGGGATATTCGCCGGGGAGTTGGAGGCGGCCCACGCCGCGGCCTGCACGTTCGCGCGCTCGATATGTGCCGTCCCGCTGGAACGCCCCGCGGACTTGGTCATCGCGGCGTCGCCCCATACGCGCAATTTTGTCCAGACGCACAAGGCCCTGTTCAACGCGAACCTGGCGGTGCGTCCCGGTGGACGAATCGTTTTGCTGGCGCCGTGTCCCGAGGGGATCGGGGGCGAACAGTTCGTGAAATGGTTGCGGCTCGAGGATCGGGCCGCGATCATCCGCGCGTTGCGCAAGCAAAGCGAGATTAACGGGCAGACCGCCCTGTCGACAATCGAGAAAGGCCCGCACACGCTCATGGTCACCGGCATGCCGGAAGACGATGTCCGCCTACTGCGCGCCCGCAAGGAGCCCTCGTTTCAGGCGGCGATCGATACGGCCCTCGCCGAACTGCGCGCGAATGGCGCGGCGAGGCCCACCGTCTGCATCATGCCCTCCGCCGCATACAGCGTCCCGATCCTCGCCTAACCCCCCAAGACGCCCGAAAACCCGCGCATGACCGCCACCATCGACGAAATACTCCCCTGGGGCCGTTCCTACGACGAATACATGGCCATGTTCGCCCTGACGCCGGCCGACTTGGCCAAGTCCATCGTCGGTTGCGGCGACGGCCCGGCCGCATTCAACGCCGGGATGCGGGCGCACGGACGCCGCTCGATATCGGTCGACCCGATCTACGCATTCACGGCGGCCCAGATTCGCGACCGGATATCCGTCGCCACGCCCATGATCGTCGCGAACACGCGCCAGCACATGGATGCCTATCGCTGGGACACGATACCCTCGATCGAGGCGCTCGTCGAGATGCGCCAAGCCGCCATGGCACGCTTCCTCGAGGACTATGATCAGGGCATTGCGGAAGGCCGTTACCTCGCCGGCGTGCTTCCGTCCCTTCCTCTTCCGGACGCCTCCTGCGATCTCGCCCTGTGTTCCCATCTCCTCTTCACCTACTCCGAAAAACTTTCCGCCGCCGACCACGTCGCCTTCATTCGCGAAATCGCCCGCGTCGCCGCCGAAGCCCGCGTCTTTCCGCTTCTCGACATGAACGGCGCCGCCTCGCCCCATCTCGGCGCCGTGTTGGACGCCTTGCCGGATCTCGGATTGCGGGGCGAAGTGCGAGAGGTGTCCTACGAATTCCAGCGTGGGGGCAACCGGATGCTACAAATCGCGAGGTCATGACCGGCGGCAGTAGTCGAAACGACGCGTTTTGAGCGCGTCAAGCCGCCATTTCTTTGACTTCCGCCGGGGCCGCGTGCTACTCTCCCCCGTTCTTGCCGAATCTGTTTACGCCGGCATCGGGCAGCGAGCGATGAGCGAAAAATCCTACAAGAACACCGTCAACCTGCCGCAGACCGCTTTCCCCATGAAAGCGGATTTGACGTCGCGCGAACCGGAGACCGTGGCCCGCTGGGAGGCGATGGACCTCTATGGCCAAATGCGCCGCGTGGCCAAGGGCCGCCCCAAGTTTGTCCTCCATGACGGGCCGCCGTACGCCAATGGCGAACTTCACGCGGGCACCGCGCTGAACAAGACGCTGAAGGACCTCGTCGTCAAGTCGAAGCAGATGGCCGGGTTCGACGCTCCCTATGTCCCCGGCTGGGACTGTCATGGGCTCCCCATCGAATACAAGGTTACCAGCGACCTCGGCGACAAGGCGAAGTCAATGAGCCAGGTCGAGATTCGCCGCAAGTGCCGCGAGTTCGCCCTGAAGTATGTCGACCTGCACCGGCAGGGCTTCAAGCGCCTCTTCGTGACCGGCGAATGGCAAAACCCATACCTGACGCTCAAGCCCGAGTATGTGGCGACCATCGTGCGCGTCTTCGCCGAGTTGTACGAGCAGGGCGACATCTACAAGGGCCTGAAGCCGGTTCATTGGTGTACCCGGTGCCGCACGGCCCTCGCCGAGGCCGAGGTCGAATACGGCGACCATACCTCGGACAGCATCTACGTGAAATTCGAAGCCGTCGATCCCATCCCGGGTGTCAACGGGAAGACTTCGTTCGTCATCTGGACGACGACCCCGTGGACCTTGCCGGCCAACCTCGCGATTGCCGTCAATGCCGAGTTCGACTACGTCGCCGTCAAGACGGGTGCCGAGACCCTCATCGTGGCCGAGTATCTCGCTTCGGCAGTGCTCGAGGTGGGCGGCATCAAGGACCACGAGATCGTCGCCCGGTTCAAGGGCGCCGAGCTCGAGGGCCTGAAGTATCGCCATGTATTTTTCCCGGAACGCATCTGCCCCATTATCCTGGGCGAACACGTGACCCTGGAAGCGGGCACGGGGTGCGTACACACCGCGCCGGGGCACGGCCAGGAAGACTATGTCGTCGGCATGCGCTACGGCATTGCGCCCTTGTCGCCCGTCGACGAAAAGGGCGTGTTCACGGCGGACGCGGGCAAGTACGCGGGCCAGCATGTCTTCAAGGCGAATGCCGTCATCATCGAGGACCTGCGCGCGTCCGGGGCCTTGCTCCATGCCGCGCCGTTTTCGCACAGCTACCCGCACTGCTGGCGCTGCGCCACCCCCGTAATCTTCCTCGCGACGCCCCAATGGTTCATTTCGATGAGCGCCAACGGACTGCGCGAGAAGGCCGTGGCCGCCGTCGACACGGTGCGCTGGATTCCCGAGTGGGGCCATGAGCGCATCCGCTCAATGATCGCGCAACGCCCGGATTGGTGCATCAGCCGCCAGCGGTCTTGGGGCGTGCCGATCCCGGTTTTGTATTGCGCCGCCTGCAGCGAGCCCTTCGCGAACCGCGAGAGCTTCCGCTTGGTCGAGGAGATGGCGCTGTCGGCGGACGACGGCATCGACCGGTGGTTCGACACGGACGCGAGCGCGTTCGTTCCCGCCGGCTCCGCGTGCGCGAAGTGCGGCCATGGCGAATTCAAGAAAGAGACCGACATCCTCGATGTGTGGTTCGATTCCGGCGTGAGCAACCGCGCGGTCTGCGAGATGCGCCCCGAACTGTCGTGGCCTGCCGACATGTACCTCGAGGGCAGCGACCAGCACCGGGGATGGTTCCAGTCGTCCATGCTACCGGCGGTCGCCGTGAAAGGCCGCGCACCGTATCGCAGCGTGGTGACCCACGGATATGTCGTCGACGGCAATGGCAAAAAACTTTCCAAGAAACTCGGCAACTTCATCGAACTGCCGGAGATGCTCAAAAAATACGGCGCGGACGTCATCCGGCTTTGGGTGGCGAGCGAGAACTATCGGCTCGACATCCGCATCTCGGACGAAATCCTGACCCGGATGCAGGACGCGTACCGGCGGCTTCGGAACACGTTCCGATTCGCGCTCGGGAACTTGGGCGATTTCTCGGCTGCGGACACGATCTCTTACGACGAATTGGACGAGGTCGACCACTGGGCCTTGCACCAGGCGCAGGAACTTCGCGAGCGCGTCCTGAAGGCCTACGAGGACTACGATTTTCATAAGGTATTCCATGGCGTCCACGATTTCTGCTGCGTCGAGTTAAGCTCGTTCTATTTCGACGTCCTCAAGGACCGTCTCTACACCTTTGCCGCGGATTCGCGCGACCGCCGCGCGGCGCAGACGGTCATCGGGGAAATCCTCGTCGATCTCTTGCAGCTCTTCGCGCCCATCCTGCCGCACACTTGCGACGAGGCCTGGCTGCAATTGCCCGATCATCTTCGGACGGCGGACAGCGTCTTCCTAAGCTCCTTCCCCGAGGCCAAGCCGGAACACCGCATGGGCGGGCAGGCGCTCGAGGCATGGAACGAACTGTTGCGTCTTCGTGGCGTGGCGTCGAAGGTATTGGAAGAGGCGCGGCGCGACAAATTGATTGGGTCGTCCTTGCAAGCCGGCCTGGTGCTCACGCCGGGGACACCCCATCTGGCCTCGCTCCTCGCGCAGTATGAGGAGCAGCTTCCGGCCGTGTTTATCGTCTCCCAATGTGTCATCGAGCCGGTGTCGGCCGAAGCCTCGGCATCGGAGGACAAGCTGTTGGTGCGGGTGGCCGCGGCTGGTGGGCAAAAGTGCGTGCGTTGTTGGAACTACCGGGAATCCGTGGGATCCGTCCCGGAGCACCCCGAGATTTGTGGCCGTTGTGCGGAACAACTAGGAGTACCGGTGGCATGACCAAAAAGGACATGAAGAAATTCGAGAAGCTTCTCCACGCGGAACAGGCCCATCTCAGCGCGGGAATTCGGCAGATCGAGGCGAACACCCTCGAGGAGTCCGTCCGCGAGAGCGGCGGCGACCTCACGAGTTTCGCCGAGGCGGGCACCGACAATAATGAGCGCGAGACCGCGCTGCGCGTGGCAAGCGGCGAGTCGAATTGGTTGCACGAAGTGGCCGCTGCCTTGATTCGGATCAACGAGGGGACCTACGGGATTTGCGAAGGGTGCGAGGAGGAAATTCCCCGGAAGCGACTCGAGGTGTTCCCCTCAGCCAAGAATTGCGTGGGATGCCAGTCGAAGTTCGAGAAAAACGGCTACCTGTGAGTTCGCAAGTCCCGCCGGACATGGCCGCGAAACCGTCCCGCGCCGGGCAGTTACGCTGGGTATTGACGACCTTCCTGGCCGTGCTCGCCTTGGATCAGGCCACGAAGGCGGCGGTCGTTTCGCTGCTCGAGCCGCGGATGCCGGCGCGCTTCGACATATTTTTTCATCTCACGCACCAACATAATTATGGGATCGTCGGCGGGTTGTTCAGCGAGGTTCCCTTTGTCGCGTTTATCGCGCCCACGGCGGCCACCTTGGTCCTCATCTATCTCTACCGTCACCTCGATCCTGCCGTTCGCCTCCAGGCGCTTGCCTTCGGGATGATCCTCGGCGGCGCGATCGGAAACATCACCGACCGCGTCCGCCACGGCTACGTGACCGACTTCCTCCAGTTCTATTTCTCGTTCCTCCCCGAATGGGTCCCCTGGCGCTACTACCCTGCCTTCAACGTCGCCGATTCCTGCATCGTGGTCGGCGTGACCGTCCTCGTCATTACATGGAATGCCCCCGCCGCAAAGGCCGCCAATGCTCCCCATCCTGTTTAAGATTGGGCCCATCCCGATCCATTCCTATGGGTTGATGATCGCGATCGGGTTTCTCACCGCGATTTATCTCGTCCAACGCGACGCCGTCAAGGCCGGCCTCGATCCGAAAGTCTTCGCCGACGGCGCTTTCTGGGTCCTGCCCCTCGGCATTGCCGGCACACGCCTGCTCCATATCGTCATGTTTCCCGAAGGCTACAGTTGGGGCGATCCCCTCGGCTGGATCGCCGTGTGGCGGGGCGGCCTGGTGTTCCAGGGCGGCCCCCCGGTCGCGATCGTGTTCATATGGTTTTACCTCAAGAAGAAGAACGTCAGCTTCTGGAAGGCCAGCGACATCGTCGTCCCTTACCTTGCGATGGCGCACGGCCTCGGCCGCGTCGGGTGCTTTCTCAACGGCTGCTGCTACGGCGCGCCCTCCGATCTGCCTTGGGCATTCCCATACCGCCGCGTCCCCTGGGACATCTCGCTTCCCGCGACCGGCAGCCCCGCCTACCTCGACCACCTCCGTCGTTTTCCGGACATGACGCCGATGGATCACTGGTCCCATGCCATCCACCCGACCCAGCTCTACGGCGTCGTCGGGCTCCTCATGCTCTGCGGGATACTCCTGTATCTTCGGAAGCATTGGAACCCCTTCGACGGGTTCCTGCTCCCCACGTACTTCGTCATCTACGGGATCGGCCGGTTCGTCGTCGAGTTCTTCCGCGGCGACCACAACCCCACCCATGTCTTGGACCTCTCCGACCAACAAATCTTCAGCGTCGCCTTCGCCCTCGGCAGCGTCGTTCTCTTCGCGATCATGCGCCGCTACCTGCCGCGGAACCCGCGCCCGTCCGACGCGATAACCTGACGGCCCCGGGGCCCCGCCCCATCCCGCGACGTCAAGCCGAGAAAGTGTTCCAGATGAAACGCTTGACAAATTAGGCGTTAGTTCGTACGTTCCGGCGTCTTCATACTCATCGGAGCGGTTGAAACCATGCGGCCCACGAAACTTAGCTCGAACGTATTCCTCGAATTGCCCCCCGTATTGGCGCACTACCTCCAGGCGGAACGCAATCTCTGGGTGGATGGAAATCCACGCAGGGGCCGGGTGAGCCTGATGAACCGGTCGGGGAATTTCGTCGACTTGGAATCGATGGCCGTCGAGCGCCGCAACTTGGTCCAGATGCTCGGGCTCGAGCGGGCACGGGCGCTGCGCTATAAGATCGGGTTCGAGCAGGGGCGGCGCGACGCGAACCGGCATTTTGCGTCCTTCAACGAGAACGGGCGGCTGGCGCTCCAGGCGGCCCTCGTCTTCGGCCAAGTCCAGGGGCAATACATCGCCGAGCCGGTCCGCTTCGAGTTCGATCTCGAGGCGCGGACGCTCTACCGCGAAGTGCTCCTCGAATCGTGCATCGAGGCCGTCACCCACAAAATGAGTTTCCAGGACAAGGAGCACTGCGCCTGCTGGTCGATGGCGGGCTATCTCGCCGGCCACGTGAGCGAGATTCTCGGGCGGCGGGTTGTCACCCTCGAGACCGAATGCCTGTGCAAGGAGCACGAGAAGTGCCGATTCGTCAGCAAGCTCGACGCGGAATGGGGCGGCGAGGCCGACTGGGTCCGCGCGGCAATGACCATGTCGAGCATGGACGACGAGCTGAAACAGCGCGACGAGATGGTCGAGACCGCACGCAAGGCCGTCCGCCGGATGCAGGACTCGCTCAGCGGCCTGAACCGGCGAGTGCGGTCGGAGTTACTGATGGACCAGCTCGTCGCGGATTCCGATGTCATGCTCCCCGTGGCCGGACGCGCGCGCCAGTTGTCCGCGTCCGACGCGCATGTGTTGATCGCCGGCGAGGCGGGCACCGGGAAATCGATGTTCGCGCGGTCCATTCACCACGGCGGGGGCCGTGCCAAGAAGCCCTTCGTCGAGGTGGATTGCGCGGGCCTCACGGACGCATTGCTCCGCCAAGAGCTGCTCGGGTTCGAGCAGGGGGCCCTCCCCGGCGTGGTGCAGCCTTACCGCGGGGCCTTAACGCGCGCGCATGGCGGAACCCTCTACCTGGGTGATGTCGCGGCCATGGGCGCCGAGTCGCAGGGCATTTTGCTCAAGGCGATGGAAGAAGGCAAAGTCACTTCCATCGGGGCGGAAGCGTCCGTGAAGTCGGATTTTCGCGTCATCGCCGCCATCGGCGAGGACCCGAAGAGGGCGGTCTCCCGCGGCGCGCTCCGCGAGTCCCTTTACTACGCCCTCGCCATCGGCCGGATCGATCTGCCCCCGTTGCGAGAGCGCGAGACGGACATCATTCGGCTAGCCGAGCTGTTTCTCCAGGAATTCCGCGAACGGCACAACCGCCCGCAAACCGAATTGTCGATCGAGTTCCGGCAAGTGCTGCTCGAGACCGCCTGGCCCGGAAACGTACGGCAGTTGCGAAACGTCATCGAGCATGCCGTGATCATGGCCGGCGACCAAAACCTCGCCCCGGCGCACCTCCCCGACGAAATCCTCGCGTCGCGCTGGACCCGCCAGCCGCAGGAGCTCACCGAGGAAGTCATCCGCGCCGCCCTCAACCGCTGCCACAACAACCGCAGCCAGGCTGCCGATCTATTGGGCGTTGGACGGACAACCCTCTGGCGCTCGATGAAGAAGCTGAATATCGCGTAGGGTCGGTCGCCGCGCCGCCAAGAACCCGGGGCAAAATACAACCATCGGGCGAGCCCAAGGGAACTGACTCCGCCTTTCGCCCGGCAGTTTGCCTGCCCTTCGACTCGTCCTCCATAGATTTAGCGTAGGAGGAAGCCTTGGCGAAGGAGGGGGCGAAACGCGGTGTCTGTCCCCTCGCCCTCCGGGTTGTCGCCCCAGTGCTCGCAACTTGTTTGCCATGAGGTTGTTTTGCGCGAAGAGAACGGTCAACTGCCGTTTGTAGGTTGATTCGTTTTCCGGCAAGTGCGCGGTCCCTAGAAGTCGATCTGGAATCGGGTCTGGAGAATGTTCATGTTGCCGCGGTGGAGATCGTGGTCGATGTCGGCCCTGATGTAGTTCAGCATCCAGCGCGTGTTCGGGTTGAGATACCAGTTTGGGCCGAGCGTCACTTGCGGACAGTGCATTCCAATTCCTGAAAACGGATCCCCGGCATCTTGGAGTCCACGTCAGACAAGTCGGCGAATATTGGTCGGCCAGAATCGGCTTGCACTATTGAGCTTCCCCCAATACTTGGCCAACCCAATCCCCCTCATTCAATGTTATTGTGCTCCTAATCAAAAACTAACATTTTTCCAGTAGACTGAGCGCATTAGTATGCGTGTGCTTGGGGCGGGGAGTCACTTCGCGCAAATTCTTGCAGTATGAGCGAATGCTTTTTTTCGACGCGCTTTCTGCTTCCCGTGCGATTCAATAGCTCCGGTTGATATTGCGTTGGATGATGTAGGTGGGGCTGCTGTTCTGGATCCTAAGTCCAGCATTCGGTTGTTAGAAGGCACCCCTCTTGTCCGCTAAACGGGGAGTGCTTGATCTTTGGGAAAAAAGGAAAAGGAGTCGTGTAATGAACATTGCGTTGGCAAGAGTTTGCGCCTCGGGCGCCGTTGTCTTCTTCGGCTGCGTATTGGAATCGCATTCTGCCGCGGCCCAGGAGATGATCCGTCTTGATGGATCGAGTACCGTATTTCCAATTTCGGAAGCGGTCGCGGAGGAGTTTCAGAAAACGAACCCCAAAAGCAGGGTCATCGTCGGCGTCTCGGGAACGGGCGGGGGCTTCCAAAAATTCGCCGCCAATGAAATTGACATAGCCGATGCCTCGCGCCCCATTAAAGCCTCGGAGGTTGATGCCTGTAGGGCCTCTGGGATAAATTTTGTTGAGCTGCCGATCGCGTACGATGGTCTTTCTATCATCGTGAATCCGGAGAACACATGGGCAAACGAGATTACGGTCGTGGAACTCAAGAAAATTTGGGAACCAAAGGCGCAGGGAAAAATTATGCGTTGGAACCAGGTTCGTTCTGACTGGCCGGCCGAGGAAATACACCTCTTTGGTGCCGGTATTGACAGCGGGACCTACGACTATTTTACCCAAGCCATCGTCGGCGTCGAGCACTCGAGCCGGGGCGACTTTACATCGAGCGAAGACGACAACGTGCTGGTTCAGGGTATCGCGGGCGACAAGTATGCGCTGGGATTCTTCGGCCTCGCCTACTATACCGAGAACAAGGACAAATTGAAGCTGTTGCCAGTGGACGACGGCAATGACGCCAACGGAAAAGGGCCCATTGCCCCCTCAATGGAAACGGTAAAAGACGGGACATACCAGCCTTTGGCGCGTCCCATTTTCATCTATGTGAACACCACGTCCATGAAGCGCCCGGAAATAAAGTCGTTCGTGAAATTCTATCTTGAGAATGCCGCTGTGTTGTCTGAGGAAGTTGGATATATTCCGCTTCCAGAAAAGGCATATCAACTGGGTCTTGCGCGTTTTGAGTCCGCGACCACGGGCTCGATGTTTGTCGGCGGATCGAAAGTCGGCGTGCAAATCGAAGACCTGCTCGAGGCTGAACAGAAATAACAGGGTCCTGTGCTTCTGTATTAAGATGGGCTGATTACAGCATGTGTCCGCCGCGACCATCGCAGGGTTCGGCACGCCACGTCTTGGATGCTCATTTGGCGTATAGTGGGTACACGATTGCAACCGCCCATGCGATCGGGAAACGTGTTCGAGGTCAACCGCCGTCGAGCATGTGCCTGTAAAGTGGGCTGGGACGCACAAGAATTGGAACGAATTGGGAGGATAAGTTTGTGTCAATGCTTAACGGGAAAGTTGCGAAGGGAATCGCGTGCCTTGC
>CANKTP010000139.1 GCA_947486375.1 Candidatus Hydrogenedentota bacterium
CATCGTCATCATGTACTTTCTCCCGTATTAGGTAATTCCAATTGGCGGCGGGGAAATCATGACCAGACTATCATCGGCCCAATTATTTGTCAATTCAATTTATTGGTTATTTTTTGCATAATACGCGTATACAGGCGCATTCCCAAGTACAACTTGGGAACGAGAAAATCGGCGGCGGCGCTTGGGCTGGGACCGGGTCGAGGGGAACAGACAGGAGTGTCTGTTCTACCCTGGGGCGGCGCGCCGCTACGCCAGTCCCGCCAAGACCTCCCCCGGCGCGGGGTCTTCGCCCTTTTGCAGCGGCGCGGCGCCCGGCGCGATACGCCGGCCCGCCTCGGCGTAGAACTCGTTCTTCTCCGCGGGGCCCGCGAAATGCCGCGCCGCCCAGACGCTCGTGTACCCCAGGCCCGCGGCGAGCAGGCGCGTGTGCCCGTGGACGATGTACGCGCCCTTTTCGAAATCATCTAGGAACGGGGCCAGTTCCGGCGCGTCAAAATCGTCCACGAACCGTTGTCCGTGGGCGTTCATCTCCGTGCCCACAATCACCGGGAAATGGTTCTTCCGCGCCGCCTCGACCACGGCGTGCAGGTTCGCCACCTTGGTCCGTCGCTGCCCCGGATCCGCGATGTTCCAGTTCCGCTCGGGGATGATGTTCAACGCCGCGCTGCCGGCGGCGTGGTGAACGGCGAAAAGTTCGTCGAGCGCCGCTTCGCCCGCACTGCACCCGTCCAGCCAGGCGATCGTCGGGATCGCCCCGCAGGCCAGGGTGAAGCGGTTCACGTCCACGAGCAGCGGAAAGGCGTCGCTCCGCGCGGGGACATAGCCCGGCCCGCCCTGCTTCATCGTCTTCGCGCGAATGAGCGCCTGGAAATCCGGCGGCGACGCGAACAGCCGCTCGATTTCCCCCGCCGGCCGTCCGAGTTTCCCCGACCAAAACGCGGCCCGTGCGTCGGCCTCCGGAATTGCCCGTTGCGCGGCGAAGTCATACGCCGCGCACAGGTGCCGCTCCGTGGCGTTGCCCTTCGGCGTCAGGGGCAATACGTCCCGTACGTAGTCCACCCTCACCGGATCGAGAAAAGCGTTCACCCTCTCGACGACTCCCCGGTTGCGTTCTTGGGCCGACGCCTTGAAACCGTCGAGCATCTCCGGCTGCGCCGCCCTCGACGATCCGAACCCGACGCCCATGTGATACGCGATGCCCGGCTCGCCCGGCGAGTTGATCTCCCGCCCGTCGAATTCCGGGATGAAGACCCGCGTCTCGATTCCCGCGCAGGCCCGCAGCCCGAGCCGCCCCGCCGCGGCCAGGAACTCGTCCACCCCATCGAGCACGTCGAAGTCCACGATCCCCGCCGCGAACAATCCCGCCCGCCGCGCACGCCACGCGAACCCCGAGGGCGAATACCCGTACCCGTTGAACGAAAAAAACGTGTGGCTGTGCAGGTTATGCGCCCGGCCCTGCGCGGGCAGCGCGACCTCTCCCCGTTCCGCCGCGCCAATCAACGCATCGAGCGCCGCAGCCCGCCTGGCCGGGTCGAAGTCATCCAGGGAAAGTTCAAGCGATTCGATCGAGTTCATGAGATGAGGCCATCCAAGGGTTCAAGCCGCGGATCATACCCATTCCGCAAGGCGATGTCTCGCCCCCCAGCCCCCTTCTATCCCATGCGTCCTATAAGTCCCATAGGTCCCATAAGTCCCATCCCCCTCCCTCGCGCCCTCCCCCCCGTCATTCCCGGAAAGCATCCCGATAAAGCGTAATCTCCGGCGTTCCGCGTTCCGGCAAGACGATCGCCACCACATCGTAGCGATAATACATGGCCGGATCGGGGTTCCGCGCCCGGTACAGTTTCCCCGCGCGGACAAGGTGCAGGCGCTTCTTCACCGTGATGTTCGCCTCGGGCGGAGCCAGTCCCCCGGGCCGCCGCGTCTTCACCTCGACAAACGCGACCGTATCGCCCTCGCGCGCGATAATGTCGATCTCGTAGCGTCCGAGCACGGCGTTGCGCTCGATGATTCGATAGCCCAACTTGCGAAGGTGGCGCGCGGCGAGGTCCTCGCCCTGCCGGCCCAGCGGGACCGGTTTACGCCAGGGCCAAATCACGCCGCATGGGATTCCTCGGACGCCCGCCTGAATATCCGGATATCGCCGAAGGTGCGGTGCTGGTGCGCGCTAATGTGCCGCATCCGGCACAGCTCGAGGATCGCCAGGAAACAGCACACCATCTCGACGCGGTCCCGGCATTCGGCGAAAAGATCGCCCCACGCGACACTCTCGTTCATGTCCAGCAACTCGGTGATCCGGTCGATCTTCTGGTCGACCGACGACGACTCCGACGCCACCGTGTGCGGCACGTCCTCGTGCAGGAACCGCAACACCCCCTTGAAGGCCTTCACGAGATCGTACAGGCTCAGCTCGACGAACTCCTCCTCCTCGTCCGCCGCGTCGCCAAGGTCGGGCTTCACGTTCCGCGCATACCAGTTCGCCCGTTCCTCCTCGAGCCGCTCGAGCCGCCCCGCCATGTCCTTGTACCGGCGGTACGCGATCAGCTTCGCGACGAGTTCCATCCGCGGATCGCCCTCGTCCGCCTCCTCCTCGTCCTCGGTGTCCATCTCGACCGGCAACAGCATCTTCGCCTTGATCTGGATGAGCGTCGCCGCCATCACGAGATAGTCCCCGGCAATATCGAGGTTCGCCCGCTCCATCAGGTCCAGGAAGCGCAGGTACTGCTCCGTGATCTTCATGATGGGAATGTCGAAGATGTCGATTTCCTGCGCCTTGATCAGGTACAGCAACACCTCGAAAGGCCCCTCGAACGAGTCCAAATGAATCCGCAGGACCTCGTCCGTCGCCTCGTCGACGATGAACTCTTCCGTCTCCGCCGCGTCCGCCACCGCGCTCATGCCCTTGCCTTGCGCCATAATCGTCCCAGCTCCAGTTCAGGCGCGAAACAGCCGCAGGCTGTCCCGCCCCATCCGCAATGCCCGCAACCTAGCGAACAAAGAAGGATTTTGCAAGGAAAAAATCAACCCCCAAAAATCGCCTCGAAACACCAGCGGAGTGTCGGCAATGCTCGACTACGAACTCGTGCTCAACTACGCCCGGGCGCCTACCGGGAATACTCGGCCCGCGCGCGGCCGGAGCGCCATGACCGCCGCCGCCAACAGAAGCGCAAACCCATCTCCCCAGGCATAAGTCCCCCTTTGAAGGGGGATCAAGGGGGATGTAGCGCCTGCCCCACACCCCTCTCCTTCCCCTTCTCCTTCTCCCTCACCTTCTCCCTCGCCCTCGCCCTCGCCTTCGCCTTCGCCCTCACCCTCCCCTTCTCCCCCGCAATCCGGCTCGCAACTCTCCAACATAAACTCGGCCAGCACAATCTCGCTGTCGCCCAGTGTCACGGTCCGCGACTGCGTCTCGTACCCATTCGCGCCCGCCTCGATCGTGTAGGTACCCGCGCCGAGCGGGGCGAACACCGCGAAGCGGCTTCCTTCCGGCAGATCGAATCGCGACGCCGGCGCAACGATCTCCGCGTACGGCGCCTGCGCGATCGCAATCGCCTCGAGCGTCGCCGAGTCCACCACCTCCGCCAGGATCGTCCCCGGCACGATGGCCTTGTCGATAAACGGCTCGATCAAAATCTGATCCACCCCGGCCTTCGCCGTCGGCACCTCCAGCTGCGCGCGGATGGCCGCCTCGGTATACACGCCCCAGTCATTGTATTGCGCCGAGGTCAGCGCGGGGTCGGCGTTGCGATACACGATGAACTTTTCGTTGATGTGACGGAATCGGTTGAACCCGGTATTCGTCGTGTCGTCGACCGAGCCCAACAACGGTGTGGTCCCCACGGCCTTGGCCGCGCTGAACCCGATGAACACCGCCGCATCGTCGATGAAGTCGAATTCGTTCCGCGTGATCGTGACCCCCGAGTCGACCGAGTACACGCCCAGCTCGAGGTTCACCAGCCTCGAGTTCTTGATCACCGATCCCGTCGATCCGGCCCCCGTCACATACACCCCCGTCGCCTCCGAAAGGCTGATCGATCCGTCCATCGCCACCCCGTCAATCGTCGCGGCCACATTGTCGATGCGAACCAACGTGATGATCCCCGTCGCGCCCACAGGCAGCTCCACCGCGATATCGCGCAGCGCCGAGTTCGCCGCCATCTCGACCAGGATGAGGTTCGGCACCGTGATGTCGAAGCGATTGATCTCCGTCCTCGACGCCCCCGTCGCCCCCGCCCCTTGCAGCGTCACGTTCGGCGCCAGCACGACCAACTCGTTGTAGCTCCCCGGCCCGGCGTGGAGCGTAACCGGCTCGCTCTCCGTCGCACGATCCGCCACTTGCTCGACGCCGAACTGGATACTCCGCCACGGCGCTCCCGAAGTCCCATCACCCAACGCATCGTCGCCATCAACCGCCACAAAGAAATCGTACGGCGTGCTCAACGCATCATCTGGAAGTGTGCCGACCTCATACTCTTCCAAGTTGCTCAGCCCATCACCGTCCAAGTCGACATCTGCGTCCGCGCCTTCGTTCGGATCTAACCCGTACAAATCCTCCCAATAGTCCGGCATCCCATCGGAATCCGTGTCGCGAAATTCGTAATGGAATGCGTCAAGCGCAATCGCGTGGGTGCTGAGCGAATAGAGCCCGCCGCGCCCTGTTGCATCGAAGCCATATCCCCACAGCCCGCCATCGGGCGCGAAACTAATGTCCCCGATCCGGCCCGCGCCGTCGGAAGTGAATGTGTTGCCGATTTCGCCCAGCAAACGCCCCGCGCCCGTCGCGGGGTTGATCGTCAACAACACCGCGTGACTTCGCCCGTCCCCGAACAATTCGTCGCCGATGCCGGTGGCATACAAGAATCCGTCGGGCCCGAAGTGCATCCCGCTCACCCCGTCGAATCCAATCGGACCAATCAGCGTGGCCGCGCCCGTCGCCGAATCGATCTCGTAAAGGCTGCTCGAAGCGAAGTCGAACTCAGTTCCCGTGGCCGCGCCAAAGAGCGGGCCGCAGTAACCCCCGGCCCCCGGAGCAAACGCCAGCGCATCCAGGCCCTTGACGGTGGGGCCCACTACCGTCACCTCACCCGAGATGGGATCGATGGTGACGAGGGAGTCTTCTGGAAACCCTGATTGGGCGCCGAACAAGGTATCCGACTCGAAACAAAACTCAATGGCCCGTATCGACGCGATTGCGCCGCTGCTCGTTTCGGGCATGCATGTGGCGACTCCAGTGGTTTGGTCAATAATCGCAAGGCAATCGCCGAGCGCCGCATAGAGCTGGCCGTCTGGGCCGAAGTCCATCCCGCTCGCGCCGCCCTCAATTCCGCTCAGGCCCACACGAACTCCACTCCCGTCCGTCACGCCGCGGAATCCTAGCACGACGTCAACGTCGCTCGGGGCGTCGGCGGCCGGAGTCAGCACGGTCACCTCGCCGGCCGAAGCCGTCTGCACGGTCCCGCGGACTCCCCCGAAAGTCACTGATACCGCGCCATCCAAGTTCTCGCCCGTGATGGTGACCAATTCGCCGCCCTCGGCCACGCCACGATTCGGCGTCACGCCGGAGATCTCCGGCCTGGGCCGCGCGGGCGGCGCGAAGGCCAGCGCATCCAACCCGAGCACGCTCGGGCCCACGACCGTGGCGATTCCCGTGCCCGGATCGATGGTCACCAACTCATCGTCCGCCGCGTCGCTCGCTCGTTTCCGCGCGCCATAGAGAACGCCCGACGACGGGCAAAACTCAAGCGCTTCGATCGGCCCGCCCAGGTTGCCGTCCGTCCCCTCGATGCACGCGAAGGCCCCCGTTTCAGGGTCAAGCGTCGCGAGGCAGGCCCCTTCCGCCGGCGTCATGTAGAAATCGCCGCCGGGACCTATCGCGAGCCCGCCGCCATCGTTCGCGAATCCAGTCAGCCCCCGGAGCTCAGAGACGCCCGTGTAGGCGTTGATTCGATACAAGCCGTCGGTCGGCAGTCCCCCCGTCCCGTAGAGCGTCCCATTCGGGGCAAAGCCGATGTCCGGAATCCGGCCCGCGCCAAGTTCAAGCAATTCCGAGCTAATCTCCCCGATAAGCGAACCCGTCCCCGTTTCGACATCCACCGAGATGAGCACGCTTCGCCTCTCGACAATGTCAATCAACGCGCTCGCCACCAACACCCCATCGGACCGAAACGCCATCCCCGACACCCCATTGAAGCCAATCGGGCCAATGAGCGTCGCGGCGCCCGTGGCCGGGTCGATTGCATACAGGTTACTCGGGCCATCCGGATCCAGGGTCCCCGTCGCCGCGCCGTATAACACCGGGCATGCCGTGGGCGCGGTCACGTAAATGATCACGTCCCGGTGCGCCTCGTATTCGCCATCGCTCGCCGTAAAGGAGGCGATATAGGGCGAAGCGGCCGCCGCCCCCGCGCGCGGACGCCAGCTAAACGATCCCGTCCCGTCGTTGTTATTGCTAAAACTCGCATCCGGCGGAAGCGCCGCAGCAAAGAGTCCCCCCGGAACCACCACGTCGTCGGTTATCCGAACCGTGAACGCCACGCGCTCGCCCTCGCGCACCTGCTGCGCAGGCACGAAATCGATCGACGGCGAAACGTTCGCCGCGGCCACCGCGATCTCGCGGACCCATAGCGCGGCAAACAGACCAATCGCGGCGCATCCGCACAAAGCGAGGACGCGGGATACAAGGACAACTACTCGGCGGGAACGGGCAGGCACGGGCAACATCCTCCAATGGCATCGTCAGGGCAGCCAAATGCCACCCGCACAATTGATTCTGGACGCACCGCGTTCCGGCTGTCAAGCGCGACACGTTGTTGCCGTGAACGCCGGTCTCAATCCACTTTGTCCACTCTGTCCACTGAGTCCATCGCATGGGCGAGACGCCCATGCCACCTTCCAATACCCTCAACCCATCAAGGCAAGCCGCTATACTCACTCCAACCGGAGCAAACCACCCCATGCAAACCCCAACCTCCCTCTCCCGCCGCAGCTTCCTCCAGCGATTGGGCGCATTGCCCCTCGCCGCCGTGGCCCTCGGCAGCCGCCAGGCCTCGGCCGAGTCGACCCTCGGCGGACGCCGCTTCCACGCCTGCCTGTCGGGCAAGGCAATCGCGGCCAATCCGGAACTCCTCGAGGTCGTAAGCCGCGCCGGGGTGACGGACATCTGGCAACCCGCATTCTTCTACGGCCATTGGTACGCATCGCCGGACGAACTCCGCGCATCGCGAAGCGTCGTCGAGGACGCCGGCCTGCATTGGCATCTCATCAACCTCCCGCTCGGGCATCCGGGAGACTCCCTGGGCGACTCGACCGGCGCCACCCCCTTGACCCCACCGGGCCGATGGCATCTCGCGCAACGCCTCGACGGCACGCTCTATTCCGGCACCTCCTTGCACGATCCGGCCACGCAAGAAAACGTTGCCGCGCTCCAGGCGCTCGCCCCGCTGGCCCCGGATATGATTTTCCTCGACGACGATTTCCGTCTCGCCACCGGCCCAGGCGTCATCGGCGGATGTTACTGTCCCGAACACCGCGCGCGCTTCCTCGATACCCACGGACACGGGAACGCACAATGGGACGCGCTCCTCGCCGACGTACACGACCGCCGCCTGACGCCCCTGTTGCGCCAATGGGTCGAGTTCAATTGCGACGAACTCACGGCCTGCTTTCGCGCGCAACAGGCCGCGATTCCCCACGCCGCGCTGGGAAACATGATCATGTACATGGGCGCGGAGAAGGCCGGCATCCGCCTCGCCGACTACGCCGCCGCCCCCTTTCGCGTCGGCGAGCTGATGTTCGACGACAACTCCTTCTCGCCCGTCAAGGGCAAGACCGACGAATTATTCAGCGCGCTATTTCACCGCCGCTTCGCCCGGCGCGACCTCGCGTATAGCGAGACCACCGCCTATCCCCACGACCGCCTGTCCTCGCGCAACATCGCCGCGAAGCTCGCAATCTCCACCCTCGCCGACGTGCCCAACACCATGTTCATGTCCGGACTCGAACCCTTTCCCATCGCCCACTGGGACACCCTCGCGCCCGCCATGCGCGAACAGACCCGCATCCACGCGCTGATCGCGGGACACCGCCCCCAAGGCCCGCTCAAACACTTCTGGGGCGAGGCCGGACGCTACACCGGCGACGACCGGCCATTCAGTCTCTTCCTCGCGCTTGGCATTCCCTTCGAGGTCGCGAATACCATGCCCGATTCCGGCATCGTCTTCCTCGGCGATCAAGATGCGCAGCACGAACCCGCCACCGCATCGGGCGCAATCCGCATCGCCCGTCCCTCCGCCGCCGCCACGCCACCCGGCGGCCGCCCCCTCGACGAAACGCTCGAAGCCCTCTGGCCGCTCAAGCGAGAATTGATAGCCGGCGAACCAAACTTCCCCCACATCGTCGAAGATTCCCCCGCCGTCTGCGCCTGGTACCCCTCGGCCAACGCCGCCCTAGTCTGGAACCTTTCCGAGACCCCCGCCGACCTCACCCTCCGCCATCGCGATCAATCCATCAAGGTCGCCCTCGCCCCCCTGGCCCTCAAACACCTGCCGCTGTGACGAAGGCGAAAATAGGGACAGTCACCTATTATTCGAGGTGATCGGTAAATCAGCGAAGCCCCCGAACGCTTCGGTCCGCCATCGATCAATAGATATGCCGTAAATCTCGAATAATAGGTGACTGTCCCTATTTTCGCCGGCCTCGGGAACAACGCGAAACCAAGCTCGTAGTAGAGCACGCAGCGAATGCGGAGTGCGGGCAACCGCCCGACGCTCCCACCCTACTCCGCTGTCGCCGGCGTGGCGGATTCCGTCGCCGTTCCCTCAAGAGTTACGTCCGCAGGCTCCCCTTCGCCCTCGGCTGGGGCCTCGTCCTGCGCCCGCGGCAATCTCGTCGTGATCTTGACCGGAATCTCGATCGTCTCGAAGCCCGCGACATTCGTCGTCAGGATCACCAGCTCGTGCTGCTCCTTGGCCTCGGCGGCGCCGCTGAGGGTCAGCGCGATGAGGGCGGGTTGGTCCGACTCAGACTCGGGAGTAGCGGACAGGACTTCTTGCTCAATCTGGGCCACTTCGGTCAGTGCGTCGGGCAGTTCGGCGGGCCTCTCCATGGGAATCTCTTCACCGACCACGGGCGTCTCCCCTGTCGCGTCCGTGTCCGCCTTGGTTGCCGTTGCGGTCGTGGCCTCAGTCGCCACACCGGTTTCGGCGGCAATCTCGGCTTGGAGTTCGGCGTCAGGCGTCGGCATGACCTCGATTCGGGCCTCGGCGATGGCGTCGGGTTGCCGATAAACGTTGATAAACTCGAACTCGATCGGGTGGGTTTCGCCGGGTTCGAGGTAGACCTGTACGCCGTTGGGCTCGACCATCAACGGTGGCGCGGGCAGAAATGTCACCGGCACGGTCGCGACGGGTTCGTCCACGCTGGTCGTGCGCAGGTAGACCGCTGCTTCCTGCATCGGGCCCGGCGCCGAGTGGTCGGCAAACACAAGTACCTTCTCTTCGAGGGTAGTATCATCGCTGCGCCGCTCGATACGGATCGGTCCGCTGGTGTCCACTTGATATACCTCGATCCGCTCCCCCGCCCGATTCGAGCGCACCACGACTTTCCCGATGTAGTCCCCCGGCTTGTGCGGCTTGCGAATCGAGACGATTTGGCGCGTGCTGAGATTCTGGTCGCCCAGGATCGTGCCGATAAACGGGACCTGCAGCACCTCGTCTTTCCCATCGATCACCGCCAACGCCGATACCACGGCCTTGTACGAAGGCGGGTCCATCGTGTCCGGCAGCGTGAACGACAACTCCACGCCCTCGACGCCATCCTCCTTGATCGGAGCCCACGTCACGGCCACTTGTGTGTCCGTCACCTCCGCCCCGACAAACTCGAAGCTACGTTCCGGGCTTCCCGGCCAAATCTTCAACGTCTGCGGGATAACGCTCCCTCGCAACGCGCTCCACTCGAACCCCGCCGCCGGTTCCGCGCGGATCGGTACGTCAATAAACCCCACAACCGGCACATGGCTAAACGGATGCTCGGGGTCGTCTGTCGCCACAAGAATTTGGGCGTCAATCTCCCCGTACCGCCCGGAGGTATCATAGGAAAAGGGCAAGACCAACTCACCCGCAGGCGCGATGGTCGCGTCGACCTCGTGGGGAGACTCGACCGACAAACAGGAACACGAGGCATGCACCCCCTTGATCACCAAGGGCGCATCGCCCGCGTTGACCAGCGACACCCGCCCTTCCGCGATGGCCCCCCCCGCGACAGTCCCG
>CANKTP010000140.1 GCA_947486375.1 Candidatus Hydrogenedentota bacterium
GGGCCATTTCGGGATCGCCACGCAGCGCAGTGATGTCGTTAATCATGACAGCGCCGCGGCTGACGGCCCCACGAGCGGTATCGGCACGCCAAGTGTCGACCGAGACGATTGCGCCCAATCCGCGCAAGGCATCGATGATTGGGTAGACACGGGCCTGTTCCTCGTCCGCCGTGACAGGCTCGGAACCGGGGCGCGAGCTTTCGCCCCCGATGTCGATGATGTCCGCGCCGTCCGCGATGAACGCCTCGGCGCGCGCGTGGGCCGCGGAGGCGGAGCCCACGGTGCTCGGGCCGTAGAAACTGTCGGGGGTCGCGTTCAGCACGCCCATCACGAGCGTCTTACCCGCCGCGATCGTTCGTGCCGCCTCGAGGACGGGACGCACGCGCGGCTACGCCGTTCCGGGAACGATATCGCCCGGGGGCAAGCTCGGAATGGCGGCCGCAGGGGGTTCCTCGACGCGGGCGGGTTTCATCGCGGGAGGAATCCCCGGGGGCGTCTTTCGGCGCGGGGGTTCCTTGGCCACGGTCTTTGCGGGGATCACGCGGTCGCCCGCGCAACGCTTGATGAGTTCGTCGAGCTCGGCGCCGTCGAGGGTCTCCTTCTCCATGAGCTCCTCGGCGATCGCCTCAAGGATATCGCGATGGCGCACGATCATTTCCTTCGTGTCGCGGTACGCCTCCTCGATGATTTCGTGAATCGCCTGATCGACGGATGAGGCGGTTTCCTCGCTGAAATCGCGCTCGCGGGTGAAGTCGCGCCCGAGGAAGACCTCGCGGTTCGTGCCGAAGCTAATCGGGCCGAGCTTGCTCATGCCCCATTCGCAGACCATGGCATGGGCGCGCTCCGTGGCCATGCGCAGGTCGCCGGAGGCGCCGCTGGTGAATTCGTCGAAGACAATCTCCTCGGCCGCGCGGCCGCCCATGGCGACACGGATCACGGCGAGGCAATAGCTCTTGGAGACGTTGTGCCTGTCTTCCTCGGGCAGCCAGCTCGTCTGTCCAAGGGAAGGCCCGCGGGGAATCACGGTGACTTTGTGGACGGGATCGGCACCGGGCAAAAGGCGGCAGACCAAGGCATGGCCAGCCTCGTGGATCGCCGTGATGTATTTTTCTTTCGGGCTGATGACAAGACTCTTGCGCTCGGGGCCCATGAGAACGCGGTCCTTGGCCTCCTCGAAGTCGTACTTGTCGACCGTATCCTGGTTGCGCCGCGCGGCCAACAAGGCCCCCTCGTTGACGAGGTTCGCCAAGTCGGCCCCCGAGAAACCAGGGGTGCCGCGCGCAATCGTGCGGACGTCGACGTTGGCATCGATCGGCACGCCGTTATTCCGGATGTGGATCTCGAGAATTTTCTCGCGGCCCGTGATGTCGGGGTTCCCGACGACGACCTGCCGGTCGAAACGGCCCGGGCGGAGCAAGGCCTTGTCGAGCACATCGGGGCGGTTCGTGGCCGCCACGAGGATGACGCCCTCGTTGGTGTTGAAGCCGTCCATCTCGACGAGGAGCTGGTTGAGGGTTTGTTCGCGCTCGTCGTGTCCGCCGCCAAGCCCGGCCCCGCGCTGGCGTCCCACGGCGTCGATTTCGTCGATGAAGATGATGCAGGGGGCGTTCTTCTGGCCCTGCTGGAAAAGATCGCGCACACGGCTCGCGCCGACCCCGACGAACATCTCGACGAAGTCGGAGCCGCTGATGCTGAAGAAGGGGACGTTCGCCTCGCCGGCGACGGCGCGCGCGAGCAGGGTCTTGCCCGATCCCGGCGGCCCGATGAGGAGCACGCCCTTGGGAATCTTGCCGCCAAGACGGGTGAATTTCTTCGGATCTTTTAGAAACTCGATGATCTCGCCCAATTCTTCCTTGGCCTCGTCCACCCCGGCCACGTCCTTGAAGGTGACGAGGCGGTCGCCCGGATTGGCGCGGCGGGCGCGGCTCTTGCCGAAGGACATGGCCTTGTTGCTGCCCCCTTGGACATGGCGGAACATGAAAAACCAGAACACGCCGATGATGAGGATCAGGGGCACGACGTTCATCAGGAGCGTCGAGAGGGTCCGGTTCTGCTCCTTGATATCGTACGGGACCTTCTGTGCCTCGAGCTCTTCTTTCCATTCGGGCGGGAAGGTATCGTATTTGAATTCGATCAGTTTTTGCTTGTCGACCGTGGGTTCGATAAGCTCGGCACGGAACGAATACAGCTCGTCCTTGCCCCCAAATACTTCGAGGGTCTTGATATTCTTCCCCGCCAGTTGTTCCTCAAAATCCTGCGAACCAAGCTTTTCCTGACCCGTCTGGAGCTTGGAAAAGCTCGTCAGGAAAATCAGGACGATGGTGATGAGGATAATCCAAAGGGATATCTGCTTAAATACACCGCTCATAGTGTCTTGGCCGCCTTATGCTGGCACCGGGGAAATGGTAACCTAGCGTGACTAGTGGTAGTTTATCACACGCTCGGCTAGGGCACAATCGCCTGGGTATCCGATCCGGTGTGTTTCAGTTAAACCCCAATTCGAGGAAGTTTATTCATGTCGGAGCGCGCCGGGTGCGTAAGGTACGGAATCATCATGGCAGGGGGTTCCGGCGAACGGTTTTGGCCGGTCTCCCGTAAGATGCGTCCAAAGCAGTTGTTGCGACTGACGAGTGCGACGCAATCGATGCTGGAGGAGTCTGTGGCGCGATTGGTGCCCATTATCCCGCCGGGACGGATTTACGTGGTTACGGGGGAGCATCTTGTTCAACCCATCCGAGAGGCCGGAATCGGAATAGACGACGCCAATGTCTTGGCGGAACCGTGCAAGCGAAACACCGCAGGCTGCTTGTTATTTGCAGCGGCACATCTGGTGGCGAAGAACGGCGGGGCCGCCGAGGGCACGAGCATGGCCGTGGTCACGGCGGACCACCAGATCGGCGAGCCCGAACTATTCCGCAAATCCGTGACCGCCGCCTTGGAGTATGCCGAGCAAGATGGCCTGTTGGTCACTCACGGGATTGTCCCCACGAGGCCCGATACGGGTTATGGGTACATCCAATCCTCGGGCGAGGGACATATCGTTAAGGATCTAACAATCTTTCGAATCGCCGCGTTTCAAGAAAAGCCGAACCTCGAAACGGCGAAAGCATACCTGTCCGAGGGGGGGTACTTTTGGAACAGCGGGATGTTCTTTTGGCGGATCGACACCTTTCTCGCGGAGATGGCCGTTGCCCAACCCGAGATGGCGCTGGTGACCCGTGAGATCGTAGCCGCGATGCAACGGGGCGATTCCCCGGCCGTCCGTTCGTTATTCGAGTCCCTTCCCGACATTTCTATCGATTACGCCCTAATGGAAAAGACGAAACGCGCCGCCGTGCTCCGGGCCGAATATCCGTGGGACGACGTCGGCGCGTGGCCGAGCCTCGACCGGACGCGCGAGGCCGATGCCCGGGGCAACGTGGCGCATGGGGATCCCGTCCTGGTGGACTGCGACAATTGCATCGTCTACAACGACGGCGGGGCCGACGCGGTGGCGGTCGGCGTTGTCGGGCTGAAGGACCTCGTGGTGGTCGTGTCCAGCGACGGCGTCCTCGTGCTCCCGAAGGATCGCGCCCAAGATGTTCGCGCCATCGTCGCCGAACTCAAGGCCCGCAACGCGCCGCAACTATAGGGACGCCATGCCGAACAAGGGGGTCTTTCACCGGAGTTCGATTTCAAGGGCGTAGAGGTTACCCTCGGGGCGGTCTATCCGGACCGCGTCTTTCTCCGTGGTCACGATCATGGACGCCTGCGGATGATCGGACTCGTCCCATCGTGCGTGGTCAGGGACAAAATGGGCCTTCGTAACGGCCGCCCCGAGCGACTCGAGGGTGCGAACAAAGGCCTCCGGATTTCCGATTCCGCAGGCCGCGACAATGGATTTTCCCTCGAGTTCCACGAGCGGGAACCGTTCTCCGTCCGACAGCCGCCGAAGGGCCACGGGCGCATGCCGCGTCCTGCGGACCGGGATGTCCGGACAGGTTTCGCGAATAGTCCCCAATAGACTGTCCAGCGACGCCACCTGATCGCACCGGGTCAAGACGATGGACGTGGCCCGCGCCATCGCCTTCAACGGCTCCCTAAGAGTTCCGCGCGGGAGAAGCGCCCCGTTTCCGAACGGGTTCGTCGCGTCGATCAGGAGGATGTTTTCGTCCCGATGTAGCGGCGTGTATTGGTACCCGTCGTCGAGAATAATCGTTTCGGCCCCGAAGGTCTCGACTGCGCGGCGGGCCAGGGCCACCCGATCGCGTCCCTTCAATACGATGAGCCCTGGAAGTTTTTGCATCATGAGCGCGGGTTCGTCGCCCAGCCGGCGATACCAGTCCCTGGGATCCATTTCGGACGAGCACTCGTCGCCTTTCGACTGTGCCCGATACCCCCTCGTGAGCACCACGGTGCGCCGGCCCCTCCCGAGTTCCTCGCGGGCGCGCTCGATGACGGCGGGAGTCTTTCCCGTGCCGCCCGCAGTGAGATTGCCAAAGCTCACTACGTGCGCGTCGACCCGCGTGCTGGGCCTGCTCAGCCTATACTGCATTCCCAGCCGGTAGACAAACGACGCGGCGGACAGGGCCGCGCCAAGCGCCGCCGGAATCGGTTCGTCCCGCCGGACACGCTCCGCGAGGGAGCGGCTCTTCGTCATTTCGGGGCGAACCGCTTTCCGCTGAATTGCCGAACGAGGCCCTTGATTTCGAGCATGGTCAACGAGGTAAGCGCCTCGGAGACGGAAATCCGGCATGCGGAGGCGATTTCGTCGACGAACGAACCGCTCTGGGTGAGGACCGACAAGACGTTGCGCTCGGTATCGGAACCCGGCCGAACTGGCGCCTGCGGCGTGGCCGGCTGGGCCAGCGCAGGGGCGGCGGACTGCACCGGGGGGTGCGGTTGGGGAACGCGATGGGGCGTCATCGGCACCTGGATCGGCGCGGCGGATGGCCGCAGCCGCATCGACGCGGGCAGATTTAATTCGACGAGGATATCCTCGACCGTCTCGACCAGTTTCGCGCCTTCACGCAGGAGCGAGTGCGGGCCTTCGCTGTTGGCCACGCCCACTTCGCCGGGCACGGCAAAGACCTCGCGCCCCTGTTCCATCGCCTGCTGCGCGGTGATGAGCGCCCCGCTGCGAATGGGGGCCTGCACGACGACGGTGCCCAGCGTCATGCCGCTGATGATCCGGTTGCGATACGGGAAATGTCCCTTCGAGGGTTTCGTGCCCATCGGGAATTGGGAGAGCACGCAGCCCTGTGCGATGATCCGGTCCATCAGCTCCCGGTTGTGGTCGGGGTACACGATGTCGACGCCGTTGCCGAGCACGGCGATGGTGCGGCCGCCCGCCTCGAGGGCGCCCTTGTGCGCGGCGGTGTCGATGCCGGACGCCATCCCGCTGACAACGGTGATGCCGCGCGCGGCCAGTTCGCCGGCCAGCCGTTCGGCGGTACGAAACCCGTAGGGCGTGGCGTTGCGTGTGCCGACGATGGCGACGCAGTGCTCGTCGTCCTCGAGCAAGGCGCCGCGGGCAAAGAGCACCAGGGGCGGATCGTATATCTCGGCCAGGCGCGCGGGGTAGGCCGTGTCGTTCATCGTGATCAACGTCGCGCCGAACTTTTCCATCAGGCGCTCCTGCGCCTCGACATCGGCTGCCTGCGCATATTGCGCGATGCGTTGCGCAAGCTTCGGGCCGGCGATCTCCGCCAGCGCGGACTCGCTCGCCTTGAGCACCTCGGTGGGCGTCCGATACCGCGCCAGCAACCGGATGAAATGGACGCTCCCGATGCCCGGGACGAGCGTCAGGATGAGCCAGTCGCGCTGGTCGTTCGATAGCCGCATGGACATTACACCTTTCCCGCCGCGCGCAACCGATCCATCCGGAGAAACCCAATGGGATGTTGCGTGGCGCCGTGCTGCGCGAGGTCGGCGAGGATTTCGCCGATCACGGACGCGAACTTGAAACCGTGCCCCGAGAAACCCGCGCCGATGGCGACATTCGCGTGTTCGGGATGCGTGTCGAGGATGAAATGCGAGTCCGCCGTCTTCGTGTACATGCAGATGCTATGACGCTTTCGAATCGGCTTGAGCGCGGGAAAGGTCTCGGCGAGGCAGCGGAGAATTCCAGTCTCGTCCACAGCGTGCAATTCGCGGTCGACCGCATCTGGGTTTCCCACCGCGGTCCCGCCGGAATGTTCGGCGATCTTGAGGCCGCAATCTCCGATCGCGGGAAATCCGTAAAAGAACCCGTAGTCCTTTTCCACGAAGTAAATCGGGAACGCCGGATCGCGGTAGCCGTCCGAATCCGGCGCCTCGTACCAGAATTGAACCTTTCGCAATACGTCCACGGCGACTCCGAATGACGCCAACAGTTCGCGCACCCAAGGCCCCATCGTGATCACAAGTTTCGCCGCGTGGAGCGCGCCGCTGGCGGTCCTTACGGTTACGCCGTGCTCGTCGGAGGACCAACCGAGTACCTTCTCGTTCATGCGCGACTCGGCGCCATGTTGGCGCGCGAGGGCGAGATGGGCCTTCACGCAGCGCTCGACGAACAGATACCCCGCATCCGGTTCGTAGTACACCGCGTCGCTCTCCGGCAATCGAAACTGGGGATACCGCCGCATTGCCTCCGTCGGCGTCAGCCGCTCGTGGGCGAGCCCGTGTTGTTCGAAACAGTCCCGCAACCCGGTGATGGTCTCGGAATCGGGCGGCGCGGAAACCAGCATACCGCAGCGTTTGAATACGGGATCGGACGCCGTCGCATTCACTTCGTCCCAAAGCTCGTAGGCCCGGTGCAGCAGCGGCACATAGTCGGGGTGCTCGTAGTACCCCTTGCGGATGACGCGGACCTCGCCGTGCGAGCTGCCGAGGGCATGGGCCTCGCCGTGTTGCTCGATGCCGCAAACCCGGAGGCCCCGCCGGGCAAGGTGGTAGAGCGCGGCGCTCCCCATGCCCCCGAGCCCGAGAACCAAAACGTCATATTGGGTGTTCAACGGCATGCCACGCTCCCCAAACCGCCGCGCCATTGCGCCGGTCTAACCATTCGAGTTACTATAAAGATACGAAAGTTTCCCCTCTCGGACAAGTCTCACGGAAAACGGTACAAGGAATCCTCCCAATGAATCGATTTCAGTGTCACATCCTGACGGCCTTCGCCGCGGTCATCCCGGCGGCGGTGGCCTCCGCCAATGGCGAGGCCCGCATGACCTTCACCAAGGACGTGGCCCCTATTTTCATGAAAAGTTGCGTGATTTGCCACCATCCCGGTGACATCGCCCCCATGTCGTTGCTGACCTACGAGGAGACCCGGCCTTGGGCCAAGTCCATCCGCAAGGCGGTGGCGGGCAAGGTCATGCCGCCGTGGGACGCCAGCCCGGCGCACGGAAAATTCTCGAACGACATCAGCCTGACGGACGAAGAGGTCGGGGTCATTACCGCTTGGGTCGACGCGGGTGCGCCCGAGGGCGACCGCAGCCTGATGCCGAAAGCCCCCGAATTCGCGGCCGGATGGCGGGTTGGCGAACCGGATGTCATCATCGATCTGGGCGAGATCAAGGTCCCGGCGCAGGGGGCCGACCTCTTCATCAATAAGCTATACGCGCTCGATCTCCCGGAGGACCGTTGGGTGCGCGCGGTCGAGGTACATCCCGGAAACAAGGAAGTGATGCACCACTTGGTGACCTTCAAGGGCTTCATCGAGATGGGCTCCGAACCGATCCCCATCAACGACGTCTCGAAGGCCGCCGCCTCGCCGGTGGACCGGCGCGACGTGGATATCCTGTCCATCTGGGCTGCCGGGACCCCGCCGACGGTCAATCCGGCGGGCATGGGCCATCCGATCAAAAAGAACAGCATGCTGACGTTCAACATCCACATCCATCCGAACGGCAAGGAGACAACCGACCAGACAACCGTCGGGTTGTTCTTTGGCGAGGGGCCCATCGAGAAGGAAATCGAGACGGGCTTCGCCGTGAACACGGGTATCCTTATCCCGGCGGGCGACAAGGGCTACACCGAGGTGGCCTCCCACGTATTCGGGCAGGACAGCCAGATTATTTCCTTCTTCCCCCACATGCACGTGCGCGGCAAGGCCATGACATACAAGATGACGTACCCGGATGGCCGCGAGGAAACGCTGCTCGATGTGCCGACCTACGATTTTAACTGGCAGTGGGTCTATTACCCCGAGGAATACATCAAAGTGCCCAAGGGTTCGCGCATCGAGGTGACGGCCAAGTACGACAATTCGGCGGCGAACGAGCACAATCCCGATCCGGCCCGCGAGATCATGTTCGGTGAGGACACGAACAGCGAGATGCTCTTCGGATTCTTCGAGGTCATCGCCGATGAAGGAATGAAGCTTCGTCCCGCCGCCACCGAGGAGCGCGTGAAGCCGCTCTTGGCGATGCATCCGGAGGACTCAACTTACGAGTTAAGCGTCGGCATGGGCATGGGCAAGCTGTCTTGGGGGCTCTACCTCCCGAAGGACGGCGAAGGCACGGTGTATATCCTCGATGGCAACCTCACCCTTACGTGTACCACTCGGGACATCGTTTGGGACGGATCGACAGCAACCATGAAGGCACGCCTTATCGAAGGGGCGGGCGACACCGTGCCGCTGGGCATCCAAGTGACGGTCTCGGCGGACGGCAGCGGTATCGAGGGGCGGTTCGTGTTCGGGCGATATTTTGACGGGACCCCGGTGCCGGAGGCCATGGGGCTGAAGTTTACGGGCAGGCTCGCGTCGGCGCCCGTTCCCGCGCAGACCGATTGAAGTCGCATCGAAAACCCTACAAGCACCGATACTCCCTCCCCCTTGCCAACGCGGCAAGGGGGATTTTTTTTGCTCCCAATCGTTTCGCGCACGGCGCGCGCGAGGGTACACTTCGGGTCAGTACCCTACGCGACGAAGGAGCGGCCCATGTGGCGAATGCTTGGCGCAGAGGGCGGGCCGCACTCCGGCAAGCCGCTCGCGCCAGGGCGAAAGCAAGCGTTTCGCACTCCAAACCGGACACGGTCAGTCTGGAGTGCGGTGGCTCCGCCGCCGCGGTTCAATAAGGGACCGACGAACCACGAATGAACACCAATGGACACGAATCGTATTGGCGCCCAATATTCGTGTCCATTGGTGTTCATTCGTGGTTGCATTTTCTCGTTCCCAAGTACAACTTTGGGAACGAGCGGAAAAACCGGTATTATCATCACGCATAACCGAGGGAGGCGCCGCCCGTGAAGCCATTTCCCGTCCACACGATTCCGCATGTCGCGTGCGCCTGTCTAGCCGCGCTCTTCATTCTCGGATTCGCCACGCACGACGAGTCCGCTTCCGAGCCAGACTCGCAAGACCGCGCGTCCCGAATCGGAATCATTCCTCTCGAATGGAGCGACGCGCGCAAGCGCGAGGTAACGTCGTCCATCCGTGGCGTCCAGAGTAACGGTACGGACTTCATGGGAAAGTCGCTCTACCATGCACGCTTCGACATTGAGACTTCCGCGCTTGACGAACTGTTGAAATATTGGCGCGAAAATGCCGATTCATTCGAATCCATCAAGCTTCCGGACGCTGCATGGCGCAAGCACCCCTTTGGACCAGTCTCCCACCATTCCTTTGCAAGAGACGGTTCGCCCCTCGAACTCGACTGGTGGGTATCGCCCGACGCCGTGCCGGACATGGGCTACCATTGGCACTTTCGGAAAGTCCCAGGCGAGAAGCCTCGCATGTGGTATTGGCTTCATGTCGCAAAACTCGACGACAAGCACCAGCGCGTCTACTATCGCTTCTCCTCGGATTGATCGCCGGCAAACGAACCGCGTAACTCGTCCATCAACAAACGCAGGTGCTCCTCCGTAGTAAACGGATTGATGATCGTAACGCGCAGATACGTTGCCCCGCCGAGCTCCGTCTTCACGATGTAGAAA
>CANKTP010000141.1 GCA_947486375.1 Candidatus Hydrogenedentota bacterium
CATCCGCGCCGTGCTCCCGAAACTCCTCGATGAGTATCACCTGCTCGATGCCCCGCTGGGTCAAAAGGCGGGAGACGATGCCTGGTTACAGGAACTGTCCGGAACCATTTTCAAGGCGCCGCGCGAGGAAGCCGCCGCCGCAGTCGCAGCCGCGTTGCGCGATGGATATGCGCCCGAGTCCGTCGGCGAGGCGATATCACACACGGCGAACCTGCTCGCCCTGCACGACCCGGGGCGCATTGAGAAATGGGCGAGCGAGGAAAAGCCGGCCGGCAGTTGTCACGGGGACTCCGTGGGCGTGCATGCCTCGGATTCCGCCAACGCGTGGCGGAACATCGCCCGCGTCAGTTCGCCGCGCAACACAGTGGCGAGCCTCATCGTCGGGGCCTTCCACACTGCCGGACAGGCCGAGGGCGCGACGCCCAAGCCGGTGGCGGAGGACCTTTCTGGAGTGGCAGCCAAAGACCCGACCGCACTGCTCGCCGAGGCCGACGCCGCCATCCGTGGGAACGACCAACAGCGGGCCGCCGCAACGATCGCCAAGTATGGCCAGTTGGGCCACGAACCGCGTCCCGTCTTCGACCTGATGTTGAAGTATGCGACGAGCGAGGACGGGGCGCTGCACGCCGAGAAGTACTACCACACCGTCAGCGCCGAATTCGGCGCGACGCGCCCGCAGCTTCGCTGGGGACAATTGGTCGCCCTCGCCCGCGTCACGGCGAGCGAATATGGGCGCACCGCCCCGGGGATCGAGGAAGCGAAGGCGTTGTTGTCGACCTGATCGGATCGAACCGCTGGCGTCGCCGAACTGAGTCCTGAGTTTCAAATTCAATTTAGAATTCCGGAGCGATTGGCGTGGACATCCCCCTTGATCCCCCTTCAAGGGGGACACCGTTCGTCGCAATTCCTGCGATTCTCGGCGACGCCCTTGCGCGGGGGTTCAAACTCGGGACGCTATGGAGCGGCAGCCGCAATCGCCGAGTGAAACCGGTCGAGCATCGCATCCAACTCGCCCGCCGTCGTGGTCAAGGGCGGCCACAAATAAAGCACCTCGCCCAGCGGACGAATAAACAGGCCGAGGTCGTAGGCCGCGTTGGCGGCCCGGCGGGCAAACGCGGCCCCGCCCGCCTCCTCCGCGATGGCGCACATGCCGATCATGCCGAGACACTTCGCATAGTGAACGGCTGGATGCTTGGCCAATTCCCCGAACCCCGCGCGTATCGTCGCCATCGAGGGAGCGCAACGCTCGACCACGCGTTCCTCCTCGAAGACATCGAGCGTGGCCAGCGCGAGCGCCGAGGTGATGGGATTGCCGCAATAGGTATGGCCGTCGTAAAACGTGCGGTCGTGAGCCTCGTCGCTACGGAATGCGTCGTATATCGTCTCCGCCGCGAGGACGGCGCTCATGGGCAGGTAGCCGCCCGTCAATGCCTTGCCCAGGCAGAACAAGTCCGGCGAGATGCCCGCAAGACCGCAGGCAAACAAACTCCCGGTGCGCCCGAAGCCGACCGCAATCTCGTCCGCGATGAGCAGCAGGCCAAGCTCGTCGCATAACGCCCGGAGCCGCCGCAGGTACTCGGCGGGATAAATCCGCATCCCGGCCGCGCCCTGGCACAGGGGCTCGACGATCACGGCGGCAAGATCGTCCCGGTGCTCCCGTGCGAGCGCCTCCATCGATTCGAAGGCCTTCTTGGCGCAGTGAACCTCCCAATCGGTGTCGAACTGGCAACAAGCGCAATGAGGCGACGCCGCCGTGTAGGCCCGGCGCACGGCCCCCTCGAAGGGGGCATGAAAATACGGGACGTATCCCACCCCGACTACGCCCAGCGTGTCGCCGTGATACCCGTCCTCGATCGCGATGAACTTGTTCTTCCCCCGCACGCCGAGGTTGTACCAATACTGGATCGCGATTTTGAGCGCGGCCTCGGTCGCGCTCGCCCCGTCCGACGCGAAATAGCACCGCGTGAGGCCCGGTGGCGCGATCGAGGCCAGTCGCTCGGCCAGCTCAATCGCCGGCGCATGCGACATATTGCCCAGGATCGAATGCTGCAAGACTCCCGCCTGCGTCCGGATGGCCTCGACAAGGCGCGGATGGCCATGCCCCAGCGCGACCGCCCACCACGACGAAATGCCGTCGAGCAGCTTGTCCCCGCTCGCCGTGTGGAGATACACGCCCTCTGCGCGCTCGATCAACCGATGCGGGGCGGCCTCGTACGCCGCAATGTGCGTGTACGGGTGCCAAAGGTGGCGCAAATCGCTGTCTCGTAAGCTCGGCCCTGCGCTCATGAATTCCGAAGCCCCTGGGCCAGTTCGTCGAGACCCGGCATGCACGCGGCGAACCGGTCCCACGCCGCGTCGTCGAACTCGCGAAAGTAATCCACGTCCCCCAGGATGCGCACGGCCCCAAACTTCGCGATGGCGTTGGGGTTATCCGCGCGGATGAAGTCCCTTGGCTCATCCCGGGTTTCGTTCAGGACGACCCCGGCCACCTCGATTTCGGCGGCGCGAAGCGCGGCAAGCGAAAGCAAGGTATGATTGATCGTGCCCAAACCCCGGTGCGCAACGATAAGCGCCGGGCAATCGAGCGCCTTCATCAAGTCGATCATCGTGCGGGTCTCGTCGAGCGGCGCCATGAGCCCGCCCGCCCCCTCGATCAAAAGCGCCTCGTGCGAATCGAGCAATGCCCGCGCACAAGACACGATACGCCCGATTTCCGGATACGAACCCGCCATGCGGCCCGCGAGGTGCGGCGAACAGGCAGGCTCATACAGATAGGGCCCCATGAGCGCCCGCTCCACCGGGTCCGGCAAAAAGCCGGCCGCAGTCCAATGCACGATAAGGTCGGGGGCCATAAGGCTCCCATCGATCCATTCCGCCCCCGTCTGCACCGGTTTCATCGACACGGCGTCAATCCCCCGGCCCCGCAGCAAGCGCAGCAACCCCGCCGTGACCACCGTCTTACCGACGTCGGTCCCAGTCCCCGCGATGAAAATACAAGACTTCATGTCGCCACTCGAATCGCGGAAATCCCGACGAACAGGTCAAGGGAACCATCTCCCAAACCGCCACCCCCTCCATCCCATTTTTCCCATACGTCCAATGGGCCACCCGGGAATAAACCGCCTTTTCTATTGCCCCCCATACTGCCGCTTGTAGTACTCGAGGTATTCGCCGGTCTTGATTTTGCGCCACCACCATTCGTTGTCGCGGTACCACTTGACGGTGAGGGCCATGCCGGCGTCCCAATCCATCTTGGGTTGCCAGCCGAGGGCGTGGAGCTTTGAGGCGTCGATCGAGTAGCGGCGGTCGTGGCCGGGGCGGTCGGCGACGGGCTTGATCAGCGCGGCCGTCTTGCCGGCGAGCTCGAGGATGCGGTGGGTGAGGACGATGTTCTCGCGTTCGTTGCCGCCGGCGACGTTGTAGATTTGGCCGGGTTCGCCCTTGCGCAGGGCGGTGTCGATGCCGCTGCAGTGGTCGTCGACGTACAACCAGTCGCGGACATTCTTGCCGTCGCCGTAGAGTGGCACGGGAATGTCGTCGATGGCGTTGGTCACGAACAGGGGGAGGACTTTCTCGGGGTACTGGAAGGGCCCGTAGGTGTTCGAGCCGCGCGTGATGACGACGGGGAGGCCGAAGGTGTGGAAGTAGGAGAGGCCGATGAGTTCGCCGCCGGCCTTGCTCGCGGAATAGGGATTGCGCGGGCCGACGGGATCGGATTCCTTGAACGAGCCGTCGAGGATGCTGCCGTAGACCTCGTCGGTCGAGACGAGGAGGACGCGCTTGGTGCCGAGGGTCTTGGCGGCCTCGACGATGTTGTACACGCCGGTGATGTCGGTGTTGATGAACTCGGCCGCGCCGAGGATGCTGCGGTCGACGTGGGTCTCGGCGGCGAAGTTGACTACGGCGTCGCAGCCCTTCATGGCCTCCGTGATCGCGCCGGCGTCGGCGATGTCGCCCTTGATGAAGGTGTGGCGTTTGTCGTCGACGCCCTTGACGTTGTCGAGGTTGCCGGCGTAGGTGAGCTTGTCGAAGTTGACGACGTGGACATCGGGATAGGTTTCGAGTTGGTAGCGGACGAATGCGGAGCCGATAAACCCGGCGCCGCCGGTGACCAAGATGCGTTTCATGAGGACTTCCTTCGTCGGAAATAGCGTTCGAGGGCCGCTTGCCAGGGGCGCATCGGCATGCCGGTGGCGGCCTCGAGCTTGGCGTTGGAAAGGACGGAGTATAACGGACGTTCGGCTTTTGTAGGAAACTCGGACGAGGCGCAGGGGGCGACCGGCGTCGAGAGTCCGGCCTGGCGGAGAATTTCGAGGGCGAATTCGTAGCGGCTGCAGGCACCGGCGTTCACGGCATGGTAGGTGCCGAAGGCCCCGGTCGTCATCAGCGCGACGGTCGCCTGGGCGAGGTCCTCGGTGTGCGAGGGGGACCCGATTTCGTCGTCGACGACCTTGAGCGAGGGGCGCGTCTGCGCGGCGTGCAGGATTTTCTCGACGAAGTGGTTGCCGCCGGGGCCATAAAGCCACGCCGTGCGGAGGATGTAATGCCTCGGGTTTGCCGCGCGCGTGGCGCGTTCGCCGGCCTCCTT
This sequence comes from Candidatus Hydrogenedentota bacterium, assembly GCA_947486375.1. Taxonomy (GTDB): domain Bacteria; phylum Hydrogenedentota; class Hydrogenedentia; order Hydrogenedentales; genus CANKTP01. Next base: position 4,589 of record CANKTP010000141.1, read on the forward strand.
CGATCGGGCGTATACGCCGATCGGCGCGACGGGATCGTCCGGTTCGTAGGGCGTGCGTTTGTTGCCGCCGAAGACGTAGTCGGTGCTGAAGAGCACGACGGGGGCGTTGTGCCGCGCGGCCATGGCCGCGACAATTCCCGCGCCGGTTTCGTTCACGCGGAAGGCCGCCTCGGGTTCTTCCTCGGCTTTCTCGACGTTAGTGTGGGCGGCAGCGTTGATGACGAGCTCGGGGTTGACTGAATCGGCCAACTTGGCGAGCGCGGCTTCGTCGGCGATGTCGATGGTGTCGACGTCGTGGGCGGCGACGGCGTGGCCCGTGGCGAGCGCGAGGGAGAGGTCGCGGCCCAGTTGGCCCTTGGCCCCTAGCAATAGAATGCGCATGCGTGTCTCCGGGTGAATGAGGGCAATTCTAGCAGGGCCCCCGCGCACGGGCAATGAACGAAGCGCAATCCTTCGGGGTTAACTCCCCGATGATGAGACGGTCCCGGCGTTATGCAGCCTGTCTGCTTCGCCTCTCCATGAACAGGTACGCGATTATCCCCATCGCCGCGCCGAGCCCGGCAAGGCCCAAGGCCGGCAACGCACCTTCCGCCACGACCGTGAGCGCAATCGGGGGGCCCGCGACTGTCTGCTTGGACTCGTCTGTCGCCTCGAGGACATACACCCCCGAGTCCGTTTCCTCCGCTGGGTCAAGCGTAATCGCGCCCGTCCCAGCCCCGGAAATATGCCCGCCGTCGGCGACCGGCACGGGCGATCCGTCTTTGAACCATTCGTACACGACGCTGCCCTGGGTCCCCGTAATCTCGACACTCAGCGTGATGCGGTCGCCCGCTTCGTACAATCCCCCGCCGCTCGCGGACGTAATTTCAGGATTGCTTGTATCGACGATCTTATAGATCGACCCGCCGTGATCGACGATGTACAACTCCCCCGCTCCGTCCTCGCCGAACGAAACGATCGTGAGTCCCGCCGGGATAAACTCGGTTCCGTGTTCCACGAAATCCGTCGTGACTTCGCCGTCGTGTCTCAATGACCAGAGGCTTCCGTTCAGATCGGCGAAAAAGTACTTCCCCTGCAACGCCGGCCCGCCACTGCCCCGAAAGACATTTCCCCCGGTCACGCCAAACCCGTCGGCGTGCGAATACTCGTGGATCGGCAGGGCCGTCGTCGCCCGAGCAAGGTCGCAGTCGATGCAATCGAAATTCTCCGAACCCTCGAGGAGGCGCCACCCGTAATTCTCGCCCCCCGCGCTCTACGAGGCCGCAAAATCGATTTCCTCGACCGAGTTCTGCCCCACGTCGCCGATATACATGTCCCCGGTCAAACGGTCGAAACTGAAGCGCCAGGGGTTTCGCAAACCATAACTCCAGATGAGGTCGTGCCCGGCGATTCCGACATACGGATTCGACGCCGGGGCCGCTGCGGGCGCGCCCGCGTCCACGTCGATCCGAAGAATCTTGCCCAAGACGTTCTCGATATTTTGCGCGTTGTTCTGCGGATCCCCCGCGCTGCCCCCGTCGCCGAGGGCCATGTAGAGATAGTTACCCGAATCGCCCGGCCTGAACGCTATCATGCCCCCGTTGTGGTTCGAGAAAGGCTGGTCGACCTCCAAGAAGATCGACGCGCTGCCGGGATTCGCCACATCGGGGTTCCCGCCCGAGACCGTATACCGGGCCAAGACCGTGTCCCCGATTTTGCCCGTCTCGGCGCTCGAATAGTGAACGAAGAATTGCCCGTTCGTTTCGTAGTCCGGATGAAACGCCATGCCCAGGAGACCCCGCTCGCCCCCGGACGTAACCAAGGGATCGATGTTCAAGAAGGGCGTCGGCAGCGTCGCGCTGGCCCCATCGACGATCCAGACCACGCCGCGTTGCTCGACGACGAAAAGCCGCTCGTCCCCCTCGGGGGCCGTGACAAGCACTGGATTCGTGAACCCGTCCGCGTAAAGTTCGGCAACGACCTGCGCCGAAGCCGTCCCCAAGCTCGCGCACGCTAACATTCCAAGGACGATAGTTTTCGGGACAAGGTTGAATACACGCATGGCAGGGCCTCCGATTCGATTGACTAAATTTGCACTTACGCCGACGACGCCCGCGCCCGCCGATTCCCTGGCCTTGGTTTGACGCCTAGGACTTCTCCCAAAGCGCACGGGTGAACTTCCCGCCCTGCCGCGCGATATGCTCTTCGCTCGGCGCCATCTTGCGCCAGATGCACGTGGCGCCCGCAAGATCCGGAATCCACATCCCGAAGGCCTCGATGGTCAGCCACCCGTCGTAACCAATCTTCTTCAGCGCGGCGAATGTCGTCGCATAATCGATATGGTCCTCCCCGGGCGTCGATCGGTCGTTCGACGATACATGGACGTGATTGATCCACTTTCCCCCGGTCGCGACCGCTTCCGCCAGGCCCTTCTCCTCGATGTTCGCATGGAAGGTGTCGTACATATGCCCGACGTTATCCATCCCGATCGCGGCGCTAATCGCCGCCGCGTCGGCCTGGCAATTGACGAAATAAGTCTCGAAGCGGTTCAATGGCTCGTAGCTAATCGCCACGCCACTGCCTTTCGCGTGCGCGCCCAACGCCTTCAATCCCTCGATGCAGCGCGCGCGTTCGGCGTCATTCGGCCCGCGGCCGACGAGCCTTCCCACGGGGGAATATATCGGCCCGCATAGCGCAGTTGCCCCGAGCACCACGCAGGAATCGACACAGCGCTTCAAGTGTTCAAGCCCCGCGGCACGCTCGGCAGCGTCGTCGGAAATCAGGTTCGTGCCCGGGGGCATCACGGTCACCGCGGTGCGGCCGAGTCCCAGCGCGTCGAGTTCCTTCGCAAAGATCCCCCAAGGCGAGCCATCGGCGGCAAACATGGGAAACTCGACTCCGTCGTACCCCCATGTCTTGATGTCTCGGATTAGGGGCAGATGCTCGTCGGACGCAGCGCCGGTCCATAGTAGTAAGTTCATGCCAAGCTTCACGAAACACTCTCCTGCTTGTTGAGTTCGGGGCGGATTCCAGACTGCCACAGCACAAGCCGATAATCAACCCCGGCGGCGACTCGACCCGGAACTGCGGCCCCAACACAAGCCACGATTTCGCACGCCAGCGACTTCGAGACTACGCGGACGCCTGTTTCGGATGGTCCTTGAGAAGCCCGAGCCGGATCAGGCTTTCGGCGGTGGCGGCGATGGAATCCTCGTTCGAACGGGGCGCCCAGCCCAGCACGCGCCGGGCCTTTTCATTCGTGCCGTTTTTCTTCCGCCCGAGCTCGGGAATGATTTGCTTCACCGCGGGATCGCGTATCGAGGCGACGCGCACCAGCCAGTTCGGCAATTGCCGTGTCGGCACTCGCTTCGCCGCCGCGCCCATGCGGTCCTTCAGCGCTTGGGCAATCTCGCGTATCGACATGAAATCGCCGGCGACGGAGAGAAAGCGTTCGCCCTTCGCGGCGGGATCGGTCATGGCCCGGATGTGCAGGTCGGCGACATCGCGCACGTCGACCACGCCGAAGAACATTTTCGGGCAACCGGGAAGAGCGCCGTCCATCAGGCGTTGCACCAGGAGAATCGAAGTCGAATAATCCGGCCCAAGGACCGGGCCGAACACGCCCACGGGATTGACGACGGAAAGCTCGAGGGCACCGCCCTCCTTGGCGATGAAATCCCAGGCCGCGCGTTCTGCCAAGGTTTTCGATTTCACGTAGGGCGACACGTCATGGCCATTGGGATCGGTCCAGTTCGTTTCGTTGAACGGCGCGGCCTGTTCCTCTTGGCCATACCCAATGGCCGCGAACGAGGAGGTCAGCACGACGCGCTTCACGCCGGCGTCGCGGGCGGCGCGCAACACGCGGAGCGAACCCTCGCGCGCGGGCACGATCAACTCGTCTTCGTGCTTTGGCAAGTTTGCGGGAAAGGGCGACGCCACATGCAGCACGTATTCGCACCCGGCAACGGCCTCGGGCCAACCGGCGTCTTTCTCGAGATCGGCGACGGCGAAGGTCAACCGGTCGCCCGGATCGGCACCGCCGACCTTCAACATCGCGCGCACCTCGCCCTCGCGCTTGAGACTCCGGACCGACGTCCGAACCGTATGGCCCGCCGCCAGAAGCTGCAGGATGCAATGGCTGCCGATGAAACCCGACCCGCCGGTGACTAGAACTGTGCTCATCGCTGTTTCCTTTTCATACTGTGCCGGGTTTGAAGACGATCCGTTGAATCGATTCGGCGGCAACGTTCAATGGTTGATGGGTAACGTATCATCATGAGCGTCAGAAATTCGAATGGGGCTTTACATTTCGACACGCCGCGCCCGTGCGCGGCTTGATCGCCCTCGCGAGGCCGCGGGAACGATCGGACGGAATTCCCTTCCGTTGCCATCGTCAGGATCGAGGAAATTCGGACTTCAAGCCCCTTGTTTCGGGCCGTGCTTTAGCAGCCGGAGCCGCACCAGGCTCTCGGCGGTGGCGAAGATGGCGTCTTCGCTTGATCGCGGGGCCCAGCCCAGCACGCGCCGGGATTTTTCGCTGGTGGCGTTCCGGACTTTGCCGAGTTGGGGCGCGAATAGTTTGAGCGCGGGATCGCGCATGGCAGCGATGCGCACGAGCCAGTTGGGCAGTTGCCGCGTAGGCACTCGGTTGGCCGCCGCGCCCATCCGGGCCTTCAGCACCTTGGCGATGTCGAGCATGGACATGGCGTTGCCCTCGACGGAGATGAAGCGTTCGCCCTTCGCGGCGGGATTGGTCATGGCGCGGAGATGGAGGTCGGCGACGTCGCGCACGTCGACAACGCCGAAGTAGAGCCGCGGACAGCCCGGCATGGCGCCGTCCATCAGGCGCTGGATGATGGCGATGGAGGACTGGTCGGGACCCAGGGCGGGGCCGAACACGCCCGCCGGAAGGATGACGGAGAGCTCGAGGCCCTTGCCATCCTGCGCGACGAAATCCCACGCGGCGCGCTCGGCCAGTGTCTTCGACTTCTGGTAGGCGGGCACGGTGGGGTCGTCGAGGTTGGTCCAGCTTGTCTCGTCGAAGGGAGTGGCCGTGGGTTTGTGGCCGTAGTAGACCGCGCCGAGCGAGGACGTGAGGACGACGCGCTTCACGCCGGCGTCGCGCGCGGC
>CANKTP010000142.1 GCA_947486375.1 Candidatus Hydrogenedentota bacterium
CGCCGCCAACCGAAATCCGGCGCACAGAACCTTGTTCAGGCCAATCGGGGGCTTCATTGAACAACTCGGGGCGACGCCGAGCCCCCCGTCCGTGTCGATTCGCGGCGAAGGCGAACACCAAACCGATACAAAGTCCGACAAAGTGCTAGAACTGCCACGCGGCAACGGCGAGCATGGCGAATCCCACGAAGGATTTTAGCAAGAGCCCCCCAATTTTGCCCAGAGCGGCGCCCATGCCCACGTACATCGCTTCGCCCATGTTCTTCTTGCGCATGAGGTTTTCGTACAGCGCCGCGCATAAAAACGCGCCCGCGCAAGCCCCTATCAACGTCCCGAGTATGGGGATGAAAATAAAGGTCGTCCCAAGCATCGCCCCGGCGAGGCAGCCCACCAGCGCCGCCGTGATGGACCCTTTGCCTCCCCCAAACCGGGCGGCACCGACACCCGCCGCAAGCATTTCGAGGACTTCGCCGACCAAGGCCATCGCCGTCAACGCGATGAGCGCGCCCCACCCAAAGTACTCGAACCCGCTCAGCACGTATGCCGCCGTGACCGCCCCCAAGATGATCCAGTTTCCGAATAGCCCCACCAAGTTCAGGACCACCCCCGCAAAAATTGCGAGTCCAAACGCGCTCCAACCTGCCACTTCCAACCCGTACCAAAGCCACTCGCCCATGATCGCTACTCCGCGCAATTATCCGTCAGAATCTAGTTTTCCCCGCGGAATCGCAGGGTGTACCTCCCTGTGTTCATCGAGGCTATTCTTTTATCGATTGGCCTCAACCAACGCAAGGGCAGGAAGAATTTGTCGACCGTTTGACATGGACGTTCAACCCTTGGTTGCGGCCATGCAGCACCACGAAAATCCCTGTCTCGTCCATCCGGGATAGACCGGCCAATGCACCCGGCGGTTTCACGCCGGAAGCCGAGCGGAGCTCCGGAATCGGCGGCCGATTGGCGTGGAAGTCCCGCCGGTGATATGCTGGGGGGCATGGCCGTCGAAAAGCCCCTCCGAAAGGGAGATTATGACTCCCTGTACAAGAATTATATCGCCGTTCTCAAGGAGGTGGACCATCTTTCCACGCTACGCGAGATAGCGCTCGCCATTAACAGCACGATCGAACTCGAGGAAATTCTCCCGACCATCGCCTATGTCGTCCAGGGGGCCCTCGACATCCGCAAGCTTACCATTTACGAGCTTGCCCCGGGAGGCATCGCGGTGCCCGTTATCGCGAAATTCGGGCGCGACCTCATCAAGCGGGACCGGCTCGAGGGGGAAACGGTGCATGTCGAGGGCACGCCGTTCGGCGACGCGATCGCGACGCGGATGCCGGTCCTGCTCAATTCCGACTACAATTCCGGGGCCTACGTACCCCTTTTTGCGAAAAACGTCGCGGTCGGCGTCATGCGCCTCGAGGATCACGCGGACGGTTCCCCCTTTCGACAAGAAGACACCTCGCTCTTCCAGGCCATCGGATCGATGATCGCCATCGCCATCAATAACGCGCAGTTGTATGCGCTCGCTGTCACCGATGGCCTCACGGGGCTCTATGTCCGCCGATATTTCGACCTGCGCATGGATGAGGAGATCGACCAGGCCGCACGCTATGAACGCTCGTTTTCGCTGATGATGATCGACATCGATCACTTCAAGAAGTTCAACGATGCCCACGGCCACCAGACGGGCGACATGGTCCTCCAACAGTTCGCCCAGATTCTTCGCGACAACACGCGCAAATCGGACATCTGTTGCCGGTACGGCGGCGAGGAAATGTCGATCATCCTTCCCGAGACGACGATAAGCGAGGCCGCCATCCTCGCCAACAAGCTATGCGGGGCGATCCGCGATTTCGCGTTCACCGGGACCGCCGAACAAGCCTTGAGCGTCACCGCCAGCATTGGGGTCGCGGCATACGGGCCCGAGTACAAGGTTCCCGCCCAAATGGTCGAGGCTGCGGACCAATGCCTCTACCGCGCCAAGGAACTCGGGCGGAACCGCGTTGAGCTTGCCCTATAGGCCGGTCGCCTCCCCCCCCCCGCGAGTTTTCGCGGCGAGGATTGCGCTGGCCGCGCCTGCGGGTGCAAAATCGTGCGCGTCAATGTTCGTAATGGAGATTTCATTTATGTGCCCTATCGGGACACGTCTCGCAATCTTGTCCGGTTTGCTCTCGGTGTGGGCATCGGCCGATATCGTCGTGTTCAAGAATGGGGCCAAGCTTACCGGAACGGTCACGCATACCCTCGATGGAAACATCGAGATTCGCATGGAGAGCGGGCACATGGTCGTGCCTCGCGCCGAGGTCGAGAAAATCCTCCCCGAACCGCCCAAACCGCCGGTACGCACCCGCCGTCCGCCCACGGCGTATGAGGCCCATATCGGCGAAATCACGGGCGTAGCGGGGAAGACGAAGGAAAAATTGGATGCGCTCGTGCGCGCGCTGGGTTCCGGGGTTGATCGCGAACGCCGCTCGGCTCGGCGCGCCCTGATCGACTTGGGCAAGGCGGAGAGTATCTCGGGGTACCTACGCGCCATGATCGAGCATGCCCCCTCGTTGGCAGCGGATTTGGCCGATATCCTGGCCGAGACGGATCCCAAGGGCGCGGTAAAGGAACTCGAACGCCTGATCGAAACGGGCGATGTCGAGTATCGGAGCCGCGCCATCGGGACCCTGATGGGCATTGACCGCGACGCGGGGCTGCCACACGCCGCAGCCGGGTTGGTGGACACCGATAGGACCATCCGGATCGCGTCGGCCACGGCCTTGGGGAAGGCGAAGGAGAAGCGGGCAACCCTCGTCCTCATCAAAACCATGCGCAGTGGCGACAGGAAAGTCAGCTACGCGTCGAGGAACGCATTGTGCGCGATTTGGAGCACGGACAAAAAGCGGGTCGAGTATTCGAGTCCCGAGAGCTGGCTCGCGTTCTGGACCACCCGCAAGGATTCGGTCGCGGGGGTACTCGATCCCGCGAAGGTCGTCCCGATGGCCGCAGGCCGATTGGCCGTCACGGACAAATGAATCCAGGCCTCGTGCGTTAAGACGGCCGGAAAGAAAATCGCGCCAACGATTACTGGGGCTGTGGCCCCCTCCCCCCGCCACCCGGCCCGCCGCCGCCAAAGCCGCCGCGCCGTCCGCCGCCGAATCCTCCCATTCGGAAAAAGGGGTCCTCGATCGCCGCCCGCATGTCGGAGGTGAACTGGGCGATGTCGTCCTCTCCCTTGATTCCGTGCGACATGGCCACGTCGCGAATAAGGGAATCTTGTTGGTCCCGTACAATATCCGTCGACGCGTCCTGCACTTCGCGAAGTTCCTCGCGCAACTCCACGCGTTCCGTGTCGTCTTTCGTCTCGTTCAATTGTTGCCGCAGGTCGGCCATGTATTGCTGGTACTCCGCGATCTGCGCGATACGATCCTTGGCGGCTTTGTCCGGGGCGTTCTGAATTTGGTCGAGCATGAACTCGTCCATGCGTTCGCGCATTCGCTCGAAGGCCTGGCGCCGCTCCTCCGGGGTGCCCCCCCAATCGCGATTTCTCCCGCCACGCCCGCCGTCCGCGTCGCGCCAATTCGGCGGCTCCGCAGGGAGGGACGGATCGGAATTGGCCGAATCCTCGGCGGGCGCATCCGCCTCGGGCGCGATTGTCTCGACGGCGGGTATTGGTACGCTCGAAGCCGCCTTAAGGTCGTCTCTTTCTCGGGCCATCTCTTCCAATTGGCTTGACAGCGTCAAGTTGAGTTCGTCAAGCCGCGTCACCTGTTCTCGAAGCGTCTCCGTTTCCTTTTCGAGCGAAGCGAGTTCCGCCCGCGCTGTCCCCGAATTTTGCCCCGCCATGGCGTCTGCGCCCCCCGGAAGTAAAATCACCCCCGCGGCCACGCCGAGTGACAGCGCCACAATCGCCACCAAAATCATCCGAACCATTGCACTCGTCTCCTTTGGGCGGCCACACACCGCCGCCTCAGTATACCGCCGAAGGCCGCCGATAGACGAAGCGCCACACCGAAGCCTTGGTTGATTCAACCCCCGCCAACCCGTATCCTTAGCAACCTGTCTGTAACTGCATCCGTGGAAGGAAAAAGGACATCCCATGCCAAAATCAAAGGGAAAATACCGCTTTTCATTCGGGCCGTGGAACATCGACGAAGGGGGCGATCCCTTCGGCCCGACGGTGCGCACCCCGATTGCCCTCGCCAAGAAAATCAAGACCCTCAAGGGCCTCGGCTTCGACGGCATTCAGTTCCATGACGACGACGCGGTGCCCGATCTCGACGACAAATCGCACGCGCAGATTATGGCCGAGGCGAAGAAGATGAAAAAGATCCTCGACTCCGAGGGCGTCAAGTGCGAGTTCGTCGCGCCGCGCCTGTGGTTTTCTCCGAAGACCATCGACGGCGCCTACACCAGCCACGACCCTGCCGCGCGCAAATACGCCATCGAGCGCACGAAGATTTGTATCGACATCAACAACGCCCTCGAAACCTCCCACATGGTTGTATGGCTCGCGCGCGAAGGCACGTACATCCGCGAGAGCAAGAATCCCGTCGAACAGACCCTGCTCATTCGCGACGCCCTGAACGCGATGCTCGACTACGACAAGAACCTCAAAATCCTCGTCGAGCCCAAGCCGAACGAGCCCGTCGACAGCGCCATCATTTCAACCATCGGCCATGCCATCGCGCTGGGCTACATGACGAACCATCCCGAGCGCATGGGCTGCCTCGTCGAGACGGCCCACTCGATCCTCGCCGGGCTCGATCCTTCCGACGACATGGGATTCGCCCTCGCGCACGGCAAGCTGTGGAGCGTCCACCTCAACGATCAGGGCGGACTCAAGTTCGACCAGGACAAATCCTTCGGCTCGTACAACCTCCGCCACGCCTTCAACCAGGTCCGCGTGCTCGAGGAATACGGGTTCGGCCGCAACGGCGAATGGGTCGGGATGGACGTCAAGGCGATGCGCACGCAAAAGCAGACGGCCAACACCAAGCACCTCAGCAACAGCCTCGAGCGCTTCCACTTCCTGCTCGGCAAAGCCGTCACCTTCAACAAAAAACTCGAAGCCGAACTCATCAAGGCCCGCGACTACGAGGAACTCGATCGGTACACGATCTGCCACCTCATGGGCATGAAGTACTAATCCGAACTCACACAAGGAGAACGAGAATGCCCGTAGCCAATTTCCGCCTTGACGGCAAAGTCGCCATTGTTACCGGCGCCAGCCGCGGCATCGGCGAATCCATCGCTCGCGGCTTCGCCGAGCAAGGCGCGACCGTCATCATCTGCGCGCGCAAACAAGACGCCCTCGACAGCGTCGCGAAATCGATCAACGACGCCGGCGGCAAATGCGTTGGAATCGCCTGCCACACGGGCGACGCGAACGCCATCGCCGCGTTGTTCGCGCAGGTCATGAAGGACCACGGCCGCGTAGACGTCCTTGTCAACAACGCCGCCACCAACCCCTATTTCGGCCCCGCAATCGACATCGACATGGGGGCCTTCGACAAGACCTTCGAGGTCAACGTCAAGGGCTATTTCCTCATGTGCCAGCACGCCGCGCGCATCATGGTGGCTCAGGGCGGCGGCTCGATTATCAACGTTGCCAGCATCGCGGCCCTGTCTCCCGGCCCCATGCAGGTGGTCTACTCGATGACCAAGGCGGCCGTGGTCAGCATGACCAAGGGCTTCGCCAAGGAACTCGGCTCGGCGAAGGTCCGCAGCAACGCGATTTGCCCCGGCGTCGTCGAGACCAAGTTCGCCGCCGTGCTAATCAACACGCCTGAAATATACGACCGCTTCGTCCAAAGCATCCCGCTCGGCCGTCACGGACAGCCCAACGAGATCGCCGGGCTCGCCATCTACCTCGCGTCCGACGCATCGAGCTTCACCACGGGGTCAGTCCTCGTGGCCGATGGCGGCATGGAGGCGTAGGCGTTACAAGCGGACTTTCCGGAGCACCTCCAACAGAGCTTGCTGCGCGTCGAGGTTGGCCCGCGTGACGTGAGGATTCGTCTGAGATCCGATGCGTTCGCAAATGCGCGTCAGTGCGGCGAACATGTCCTCATCGGGAAGGCCGATGTCGCGCAGGTGGTGAATCAGCTTCAGCGTCCGGAACCCGTCGAACCAGCGGTGAAACTGCGCGAGGAACTGCGCTGGGTTCGACGAATGGCGTTGGAGGCGTTCCCAGGCTTGCTCGAAATCGTTCGCCCTTAGGAACACGGCGAGCGCGGGAGAGATCGCATCCGCCTTCGACAACATCCCTGCCGCCGGGATGTCCGGATGTCCGGTGACCGCTTCCAACCACGCGCGCAGAATTCGGTACGACTCGGGATGGTACAGGCGGTATTCGTCGCGTTCGTAATCGAGATGCCGCTGCACTCGCCGTCCCGTTCCGAAGGGGACGCGCCATGACGCACGTGGGGACGGATGCACGGTGGTCCCGTGGATGCGGCTGATGGGGCCGGTCTTGGCAAGTTGTTGGAGGAAGTAGAAGTCCTCGCCCGCGAGGCGACGATTCATGCCGGAAACCGCGCAATAGGCGCGCGCGGTGCAGGCCATCGCGGAACCGATCGCGTGGAATCCGTAGGGCGATCCGGCCCAGCTCAACGAGAGTTCGTGGTAGCGCAGGAAGAGTTCGTAGCACAGGATCGCGGCGCGAGTGTCGGCGTCATCAAGCGGATGCGCATAGCCAATCACTGCCGCCCACGCGGCCGGTCGCTCGAAGTGCGCGCGGATTGCGGGCAGATAATTGCCGTCGACTCGCGTGTCCGCATCGAGCGAGACGATGGCCCCGTGGGATTTGCCGTTGCGGCGCAATATCTCGACGGCCCAATCCATCCCGATCTTGCGCGCAAGGCCCACGCCCTCGCGTTGGGGCAATTCGCGGCCCGGGCTCGAGGCGTCGATCACGGCGAGGCGGAGGTCCGGATGCTTCACCGCGCGCAGGTACGCCAACGTTGTCGCGTTGTCGCTTCGTACTTCGCCCGGACAGGCCGCCGCATTGTTCACGACAGCGATGACGAGGGACCGCTCGAATTCGGCACGCGGGTTCGCGGCCAGATCGGCGAGCGTAACCGGAAGCGTTGCGGATTCGGCGAGCGAAGGGATGACGATGACGATATCGAGGCCGTCGAGCCTCCCGGCTTCGAGGGGGCGCTCGGCGAGCGACGCTTTGCGTGAGAGATATTTAGCAAGGGGATCGATCATAGTGAAAATGGGGACAGTCGCCTATTATTCGTCAAACGCATCGGCGGTGTCTTCTGACCTCGGACGAATAATAGGTGACTGTCCCCATTTTCGCGTCGCGCTCGTACCAAAAGCGTTGTCATCTACTTTCGCCGCCTAGGCCGTGAGTACGAACGAGGTCCATCGCCTTCCCGAAGTCCGCGCGGTCTATCCAATGGATCTCCGTTCCCTGGCGTTCCATCCGTCTGAACCACGTCTCCTGCCGCTTGGCGAACTCGGCGATGGTGGCGGCGAGTTTCTGGACGAGATCGTTGCGACTCTTAATCGTTCCGTCGAGAAAGTCGGTGACGAACCGGTATTCCAATCCAAGCGCATGCAGCCGCCCGGGCGACACGCCGCGGTCGAGCAGGCCCCGCACCTCTTCGACCAGTCCGACGTCGAGCCGTTCGCGAAGCCGCCGCGCGATGCGATCGCGCAACACGGGGCGATCCCAGTGCGTCCCCAAGACAAGCGCGCGAAATGCGGGCGCCGGTTCCGGCGGATGGGCGCGGGTGTACTCCGCGATTTCGATCGCGCGGGTCGTGCGCGCGCGGTCGACGATGTCGGTCGTGTTGTGGATCGAGCCTTTCGCGGAACGCAGCCGCGCCCTAAGGGCCTCGTCGTCCAGGCCTGCGAGTTCGGCGCGGAGTTCTGGATTCTCGGGGACCTCGGCCATGCGGTATCTGCTGAGAATGGAGGAGAGATAGAGCCCCGTGCCGCCAACGAGCACGGGCAATACACCGCGAGCGTGGAGTTCCTCGATGACGGCGAAACAGCGGCGCTGGAAATCGAATAGGCTGAACTCGATGTCGAGATCGACGATGTCAATCAGGTAATAGGGGATCAGTTTGCCGTCGACGACATACTCAGCTAGGTCTTTACCGGAGCCAATATCGAGTCCGCGATAGACCTGGCGCGAGTCCGCTGAGATCACCTCGCCACCTAGCGCATGGGCGAGACGCACACCGAGGGCGGTCTTGCCCGAGGCCGTCGGGCCGAGCACAACGAGCAGGTTGGGCGCCGGGGAACTCATCGGTCGGCGAAGAGCGCGCCAATCTGCACCCAGCCGATGTAGATGCTCAGCAGGACGGCGAAGCAATCGAGCACGATGAGGAAGAGGCCGTGCGGCGTGCGCGGCGACCAGCGGAAGTAGCCCATGTCGGGCCGGGTAACACGCCATAGCAGCGCAATTCCGATCACGGGAAACACGGCGGCGAGGAAGGCGGAGAACACGAGCATCTGGTAGACCGGGTTGATGCGCAGGAGAAGCAGCAGGGTCGAGGGCAGCGCGAAGAGGAGGAGGCACACGCGCATCGGTTTCGAGTCGAGCCGGATGGGCAGGTTGAACAGATCGAGCATCGCGTAGCATCCGCCCAGCCACCATCCGACGCCGGAGGTCCACGCGGCGAGGAAGAGTCCCCCGAGAAACAGCACCGTCCCCGCCGGCCCCGCCAGCGGCTCGAGCATGACGGCGAGATCCATGTAGCTGCGCGGAAGTATGCCGAAGGGTCGTGCCACGGCGGCTGCGGCGGCCATCAACGGCAACGCGACAACGCCCGCCGCGAGAATGCCCCACGCATAGTCGAGACGCGCCCGGTGGAGGATATTGACCTTCCCCTGGAGTTTCTCCGAGTACCAGCCGCGCTCGATCATCGTGTAGGGATAAATGAGAATGAGCCAGGCGTTGATCATGCTGCCCGCGTTCGACATGAACAGCGCGGTCCAGCCGGCGCCGGGGGCATTCGGGATCAGGCCGCGCGCGGCCTCGGTCCAGGGAATGCCCGCCAGAAACGCCGAACCGAACACGCAGGCGATCAGCGCGATGAGGCCGAAGACGAAGATCAGTTCGAGTCGCCGGTACGCGCCCGTCAGCAACAGGAGCAGCGCGCTGATCGACGCGATCGCGCCGGCGACCTCGATCGGGATCCCGGGGAAGAATCCCGCGAGCACCATCGCGCAGGCGTTCCACTGGCTGTAGGAACCGAAGAGCGTGCAGACGACCACGGTGAGAAAGAGGTAAGCCGAGAGAAGCGGGTGAATCTCCTTGAACATCGACATCGGCGTGCGGCCGAACTGCAGGAAGTAGCGCACGGACATGTCGATTAACGCCCATCCCGCCGCGCCGAGCACGAAGTAGGTCCACCACAACGAGAAGCCGAACTTCGCACCCATCGTCGTCGCGATGGTGATGTCGCCCGTGCCGATGAAGAACGACGCGATCAACGATCCCGCGCCCACGGCCGTCGCCGCACGCAGGCCCAAAGGGGCGGGACGCAAGGTCCACGGCGAGGTTATGTCGCTAGTCGACGGTTTCATGATTTGATCCGTCCCTTGTGGTGCAGGCTTCCAGCCTGCTCATCGCGGGCGAGACGCCCGCGCTCCCGTTGGAGCAGGCTGGAAGCCCGCACCACAAGCGAGCTCAAGTCCCCCTTGGAAG
>CANKTP010000143.1 GCA_947486375.1 Candidatus Hydrogenedentota bacterium
AAGCAGGCCATGGGCGGCGCCTATGAATCGAGCGGCGGCAAGGTCGGGTTTTATCGCCGGCTAACGTTCGACAAACCGTGCCCGACAGTCCCCACGAGCCCGATCCAGAAAAGTACGGCCCTCTGTCATCCAATCGAATTGCGCCCGCTGTCGGTACGAGAATACGCGCGCGTCCAGCAATTCCCGGACGGGTGGACTTTTTCAGGGTCAACGACCAAGCAGTACCAGCAAATAGGGAACGCCGTGCCGGTCGGGCTGGGATACACGATCGGCCGGACGATACTCCGCCATTTGACCAAGTACGAGAGCATCGAATCGTGGCGGACCAAGAAAACCGGCGGGTGACGATGGAACGGTTCCTCCGGGGAAAACTCAAGGATGGCCGATTTCAGAACCTGACCGCGACCACCTCGAAGACGATGAAGGCAATCAAGGGACGGGGCAACAAGACGACCGAATGGCCCTTTCGGATGCACCTCGTGAGACAGGGGATTCGCGGCTGGCGAATGCACCCGGCGGCCGTGACCGGTAAGCCGGATTTCTTTTTCGCCAGTCACCGCGTCGCCGTTTTTATCGATGGATGTTTTTGGCACGGTTGCCCGAAGTGCGGTCATGTTCCCAAGAACAACAGGGAATTCTGGGCCGCCAAGCTTACCCGCAACAAGGAGCGCGATGCCGGGACCACGATGGCCCTGCGGCGAGAGAAGATTGCGGTCCTCCGGTTCTGGGAACACCAGGTCAAGGAAGATTGCGGTGCTTGCGTTTCGAAACTCTCCCGCACTCTGGAGAAACGAACAAGAGGCCGCCGGACTTCAAGATAGGAAGCAACTCGCAGCGTCCCGCATGCCGCCCCTACTCATCCGCCAGCGCGAGCTTGCGCAAGGCGCGAATCTCGACGATCATCCCCTCGGCCTGCATCACGTCATCGCGTTCCGACTGGAATGCGAGGCGGTTGCCGCCGAGGGCAACGCGCAGGTCCTTCACGGCGGCTTGCCGCGCTGACCATGCCGCATAGCGGGCCGCCGCCGACATGCCGAACAATTCAACGCCGAGGATGATTGCGAGCACAGTCCCGGCGTGGACAAAGAATCCTGCGCCGAATATGACTTGCGTAAAGTAGGACTCCAAAATATTGTAACCGGAAACGACGGCGAACACGATGGGGGGCGCGTCGGCGGCGATGGCGACAGGCCAAGCGGTCATCATGCGGGCGCGGCCGACGATGCGCTCCCTCGCGGGCCCGCGCAATACTTCGGCGATACGAGTATTCAATGCCCGCATAAATTCGTCGAAGCCGTTGCCGTTCGCCGCGACGGCGAATCCCGCGCGCGCCATCTCCAACATGGCTTCGCTGCGTTTGCCCGCGTATTTCGACCGCAAGTCGTCCGACGACAGGTCGAGGTCCTCGGAGACCAGGGTGGAATCTCCCAAGAGGGTGGCGGCCTCACGACCGGCCCCGCCGCGCATTGGCCAGGGGGACCAGCTCGAAATCCGCGCCGGCAGCGTGCGGCCCGCCTCGAGCAGGCGGTACAACGTGCCCACGACGCCCTTCGAACGCAAGCCCATCTCGCGGCCGAGGGCGTAAGTCCAGAGGTGCGGCTCGGCGAACAAACGCGCGCCGACGATATCGAAGCTGTCCTTCGCCATGTCCGCGTCCGCCGTGTCCAAGGCCTTGCGCGCGGCCTCGAGTTGCGGCGCGCGCGCGCACACGCGCTCGTCCAGCGTGGCCATCGTCTTGCTCAAGAGGCCCGCCGCGTTCGAGCGTTTGATCCGCCGGATGCGTTCCGCAGTCAACTCGCGGTGGAGAAAATGCTCCAGCGACGCGAAGTCGAATTCATCCGTACCCGCCGCATGACCCGCCAGTTTTCTGTCAAGCGACCTGCGACTATTCACGCGAAAGTATCCGCCGGCCTTTAGCCCGTGTTGTTCCAAGCGGTCGAGCCAGTGATCGCGCACGCCCGGGGCCTCGGAGGCCTTCGTCTCGACACACACGAAGGCCCGTTCCTCGCGCAACGGCCGCAACAACGACCAAGTGGCCTCGTCGAGGTATTTCTCCAAGTCGGCGCAGACGAGGATGAGATCGCAGCGCGCGAGCGCCTCGATGGTGATCGCACGATGTTCCTTCACGATGGTGTCCGAGTCGGGCGTGTCCACGATCACCAGGTGTTCGAGCGCCGACCCCGCCACCTTGCGCCAGTCCTCTGGGAACTCGAGCGTCGCGCCCGGCGGGTGATACACCGTCGGCATCGATGTGCAGGGACGGAACTCCGAGGTCTTCGCGAGTTGGTCGCCCGCAAGCGCATTCAGCAACGTCGATTTGCCCACGCCCGACCCGCCCACGAGCGCCACGACGAGCAAGTCGTCGAGGCGGGTCTCGCGTTCGCGAAGTTCGGCCAGACGCTGGCGCAGCAACGGCGCCTCGTTCGCCAGGACGGTCCACGGCCCGGCATACGCGGCGACGGCGTCGAGCCGTTCGAGCAGGGTTACGATCGAGTCAGGCATTGGTCGAGGTACCGGTTGAGGTCGATCATGGGGTCTCCTTCAAACGCCTCCAAGAGCACGCGCACCTTCGCAAGGCAGGGCGCGGTCAACCGTTCGCGCAGGGCGCGTTCCAGGAGCGCTTGTTGCTCCCGCCTCCACGGCGTCAGGAAATCGAACAGGGCATCGCCGAATTGGTATTCCATCACCCGCGTCACGAACTGCGAGGCCAACGGCCCGAGCGCCGCGACGGCCTCTGCCGCGCCCACTCCCTTGGTCGCGATGAACGGCGCCGCAATGGCCGCCGGCATGATCGCCAGGATGATGTCGAGCCCCTCGAGTATACGCCGTTTCCCGCGATGGTCCTGCCACCAGGTTTCCAGCGTCGCCATTGCCTTTTGGCGAAAGTCTTCCGAGATGTTCTCGCTCGCGAGGGTCTCGCGCGTGACCTCGGCGATGGCCGCGTGCATGTCGATGGTCTCGAACGCGCGTAGCACGATCGGCCCGGCGGGCGCGGGCGTGTTCCGGGCCATGTCGATGCATTGCGCGGCGAATTCGCGCACGATCTGCTCGATCACCTTGCGGTGCATTTCCTGCCATTGGCCCGCATCGGTCCGCGGTGCCGTGTCGAGCGTCGCGCGGCGGCGAAATGCGCCCGTCACCGCGCGGCCGACCGTGCTGGTGCCCTTGACGAAGGCCGCGCTCGTCTTGCCGATCGAACGCCGCACCACCCCGCGCCGCGATTGTACGAATTCGTGGAACAGGTTCCCTACTTCCGGTCCCGGAGCGGGGTCATAGCGCAGGGCATGGGAATGCGCCCGGTTCTCGAAGGAGTCGACCGTCCGGCGCATCCCGGCCCCAATCTCCCTCGCGCGCTTCATGAATATCGATGCTCGCTCGGCGAAGTGCCGTATCGTCCCGCGATATACCCGTTCCTTGATCGCCGGTACGTCGAGCGTCTCGAGGTAACGCCGCAAATCCGGGCCGCCGTCGAGCGCGGCAATCGGGCGCGTAAAGTCATTCGCCAGCGCCAAGTCGTGGGCGATGACGAAGCGCACCGCATCCGCCGCGCCCACGTCATTGCAAAAGTCGTCCAGTTGTTTTCGCGCCGCGGCGAATCCTTCCGCCGGATTGGCCTTGTTCATGACCGGGACAATCATCCGGCCCGAGGCGAGCGCTTCGCGAAAGTACCCGACGACGCGATCGTCCTTGTATTTTTCCGGGGTGACCACCGCGACCAACAAATCTCCCGCCGCGCGCAAATGATCCGCGACCTCCCAGTTCTGTTTGTCGATCGAGTCGACGTCCGGGGTGTCCATCACCACGAGGTGATCCGGCAGCGATGCCTCGAACACGACGTAGAGGGCGTCGGCGGGAACCGCATGGTTCGTCGCGTCGGTCGCGTTGTCGAGCGGACGAGGACGAAACTCGGGCACGAGTTTATTTTCGAGCGATTCCGTTCGCCGCCGTCCGTTGGCCGCGAGCACCGGGTGGCAGGTCGCCGCGGCGGTGTTCACGACCGGGCTGAGCGAGCGGCCCAGCAACAGGTTGAACACGGTGGATTTGCCCGTATTCGTCCCCCCGGCGACGGCCGCGACAAGACAGCCCTGGCCCGCGAGGTGTGGCACGAGTTTGTAGGTCAACAAGTCTGACCAGTCCGCCGTGTCCTCGAACACGGCCTGGGCCAGGTCCGGCTCTTGGGCGAGGACGCGGCGCAAGCGGTTTAGCGCGCTTTCGAAGCCCGCCAGCGCGTCTCCTACGGATGGGTTCATGCCGCAAAGACTACGGGCAACCGTACATGCCATTCAAGCGGGGGCTTGCGGCGGCCGCCGGGGTTAGACGCCGAAGAATCGCGCCGCGTTTCGGGCGACCGTGGCGAAGAGTTCCGCCTCCGATACTTCCTTGACGCCCGCAAGCGCGCGCGCGGTGTGAAGGACGTGCGCCGGTTCGCAACGCTGTCCCCTCACAGGTTGTGGCGCTAGGTAGGGCGCGTCGGTTTCCACCATCAATCGCTCGAGCGGCACGGCACGCGCCGCCTCGCGGATCGGTTCGGCCTTGGGATAGGTCAGGTTTCCTGCGAAGGAAATATAGGCGTTGGGCCATTTCAGGCACCGTTCGGTCAATGCGGCTCCACCCGGAAAACAGTGCATCAAGATGCCGGTCAGTCGCCCGTGATGTTCGTCGAGGATGGCGCACAGGTCGTCGTCGGATTCGCGATTGTGGATGACAATGGGTAAGTCCAACTCCACGGCCAGGTCGATTTGCCGCATAAATCCAGTCCGTTGAACATCGCGCGGCGTGTCGTTGTACTTGAAGTAGTCGAGGCCGATCTCGCCAATGGCCCTCACGCCGGGGTTGGCGGCCATTGCGCGCAATTCGTCGATTGCCTCGTCCGTCACCGTGGCCGCGTGATAGGGATGAACTCCCACCGCGGCATACACACGGGGCCGAACCAGATCCAAGGCAAGGCGGCTCGTGGGAATATCATCGCCGATGAGGACAATCCATTCGAGCGCATCGAGCGCGCGCGCGAGCACTTCCTCGCGATCCGCGTCGAACTTGGCGTCCTGCAGGTGACAATGCGAATCAACGGGAGGCATCAGTTCGCGGAGGGCGTATTGCCTCCGCCGCCATGCCGCCGCCGGTTGCGTTTGCGGCGCGGTCCGCGCGATGCGGCATCCGATTGCGCTTGCCCGGTCAATTCAGGCGCCTCGGATTTGTCGATGTCCTCGACCGCATCCTCGGCCTCCATCTCCTCGATTGGGGCCGGATCGAGGACGGCGACGGGTGCGGTCGGCTCTCTCTTCGGTCGCTCGCGGTCCGGCCTCGATTGGGACGGGCGTGTCGCATTCATGACGACCTCCATGACTTCGTTGGGGTCGTCCTCCATCTTGTCACGCAGCGCAACCAACGCTTCAGGATCCGGGGCTATTGACCCCTGTGCCTTTTTCGTCTTCGAGTAGACCTCGTTTTCGTAGCTCAGGCAGCACATCAACCGCCCGCACTGCCCGCTGATCTTGCCGGGGTTCAACGAGAGGTTCTGCCGTTTGGCCATCTTCATCGATATCGGCATGAACTCGTTCAGCCAGGTGGTGCAGCATAGCTCGCGGCCGCAGGTCCCGATGCCGCCGACCATCTTGGCCTCGTCGCGCACCTGGATATGCCGAAGCTCGATGCGCGTCTTGAGGTCCGCAGCGAGGTCGCGCACCAACTCGCGAAAGTCCACGCGGTCCTCGGCGGTAAAGTAAAAGGTGACCTTCTTCCGGTCGAAGCTGTACTCGCAATCGACCAGCTTCATCGCCAGCTTGCGCTCGCGAATTTTTTGGAAGCACAGCCGCTTGCTACGGGCCTCGTCGTCCATCAATTGGCGATGCGTGATCGAGTCGTGGTCCGTCGCCCGGCGAACGATGCTCATCGGATATCGATCGCGCGCGGCGCTGGGCGACTCCTCGGGAGGCATTACGCAGACCGCATACTCGAGGCCCTTCTCGCTGCGGACAATGCACGGCTGCTCGCGGCCAAGGTCGGTATAGTCGCAGAGGGCGGTAAAGACACGGGCCGGCTTGCGAAGCCGGACTTTCACGGTATACATGGTATGTAGAACTCCTCGCCGGCGCTAGGGTGCCAGTGCGAAGAAGAGGTCGCGAAAAACGCGCTCTTCGTTAAGAAACCGTTCCAAATAGACCCGGGTCTTTTCGACAGCCGCGATACACGCCGCCGCCCGGTCGATCCCGGTCGTGGTTAAAAGCGCCTGATGATCCCGATTGAGCACATGGGACACGTCGCCGGCGGCGCTGTAAACCAAGATGTCCCGATACCACGTGCCTATCAGGTAAAGGTGCTCCATTATATCACGCCGGCCCAGGGCATCCGCCAACGCGGACTGTTCCTCCTTGATCCGCTCGCGGTCTTCCTTGCCCAGCTCCTTCGCCTCCGCGGGATCCTGCCCCGCCTTGAGCGCCGCCTCGATCTGCGCGCGCCGCGCCGCGATGTAGGCCGCGAATTCCTCGGCCACCGCCAGCGGGTCCTCTCCCTGTGCGAGCCGCTGCACCACGTCCATGACCACCGTGCGCTTGTCCGAATCCACAAGATCGAAGGCCCGCGACATCTGGCCCTGGGACAAGGCGGCGATGGCCTCCGCTTGCGCTGGGGTCAACTCCCGGTCACGCAATAGGAATTCGACGACCGTCGAGGGCCTCAACGCGCCAAACCGCACGCGTTGGCACCGGGAACGAATCGTGGGTAACAGCATCTGGGGAAACTCGGTCAGGAGTACGAATACCGACTGGCCGACGGGCTCCTCGAGCGTCTTGAGAAGGTGATTCTGCGCCGGGGGGCGCATACGATCCGCCTCAACAATTAGGAAAATGCGCCACTGCGACTCGTAGGGGCGCAGCGACGCCATCTCGACAATGTCGTTGATCGCGTCAACGTCGATGATCCGGGACTTCTTCACCGGCGCGGCGATATGCAAATCCGGGTGATTGCCATGGGCGATTTTCCGGCACGCCAGGCACTGTCCGCAGGCTCCGTCCGAAGGCGCCTCGCAGTTCAGCGCCTTGGCGAACTCGATCGCCGTGAGCCGCTTGCCCACGCCCTCCGGGCCCCAGAACAACATTCCGTTCGGGACACGGCGCTGATCGATCGCGTTGCGCAACAGGCGGATTGGTACTTCCTGGTCGCGGATCGAGGCGAAACTCACTTGGCGGGGTGTCCGGCGGTATCGAGCCGCGCATCGACGGTCGAGGCGATCTCTCTCGCGACCGCGTCCAAGGGTTGCATTCCATCGACTCTGCGCACGCGGTCCGGATATTCGTCCGCAAGCCGGAGATATCCCTGACGCACGCGCCGGTGAAACTCGATGGACTCGAGCTCGATGCGGTCGGAGGCGCGGTAGCGCGTGGCCCGGGCAAGGCCGTCCTCCGCGGGTAGGTCGATAAGAATGGTCAAATTCGGCGATAGCCCCCCCGTCGCCAACAGGTGAAGTCGTTGTATTTCGACCGAAGCCATGCCGCGCCCGGCCCCCTGGTATGCGGTGGTGGAATCGAAAAAACGGTCGCTAATGACGACCGCACCCGCCTCGAGCCAGGGCAAGATTCGCTGGTATACGTGTTGTGCCCGCGCGGACGCATACAGGAGGATCTCCGCCGTCGGGTGCAAGGCGTCGTTCGACGGGTCCAAGAGTATCTTGCGAATCGCTTCCGAAATCGGCGTACCGCCCGGTTCGCGCGTGACCTCGACGCGGTGCCCCCGCTCTTCCAAGTGCTCCTTGAGCAGCGCGATCTGGGTGGATTTCCCGGAGCCCTCGACGCCCTCGAGCGAAATGAAGAA
This sequence comes from Candidatus Hydrogenedentota bacterium, assembly GCA_947486375.1. GTDB lineage: Bacteria > Hydrogenedentota > Hydrogenedentia > Hydrogenedentales > CANKTP01. The sequence goes on from CANKTP010000143.1 coordinate 7,810, forward strand.
CCCCTTCATCCGGCCACCCGCCGTCGCGCTTCCCGGCCCCGCTCGAAGAACGACTCCACCTGCGCGGAGTCGCCGCTCTCGATCGCGGCGGACAATGCCTGCAATGACCGGATCAATTCCGCCAATCCGCCGCGAATCGCGGGGGAATTGGTGAGACAAATATCGCGCCAAATCTCCGGGCGGCCGTCGGCGATGCGCGTCGCGTCGCGGAACCCATTGCCCACGAAGGGCCGAACATCTTCGCCGGAGTCGGCCAACAGCGACAACGCCGTGGCGGCAATGTGCGGGACGTGGCTGGTCCGCGCAACGACCTGATCGTGCGCGGCGGGATCGATGTCCACCACGGTCGCGCCCAGCGCGATCCATAGTTCAAGCACGGCGGCGCGCGCCGCGGGATCGATGTCCCCGCCTTCCTCGACAAGGCATACCGTCCCTTCGTACAAGTCCGCAGTGCTGTGCTCGGGGCCGAATTTCTCGGAGCCCGCCATGGGATGGCTCCCGACGAATCTAAGTGGCTTGGGCCACGTCGCCTCCGCGTGGGCGCAGATGTCGGCCTTGGTGCTGGCCACGTCGGTCACAATCGCGCCGGACGAAACGGCGTCACGAATACTGTCGAGGGTGGGGATGACCAAGGCCGCGGGCGTGCATACGACGACGAGATCGGCATCGCGCACGGCTGCGCCCGGATCGCTCGAGGCCTCGTCAATGGCGCCCAGCGCCAACGCGGTGTCGAGGGGCGACTGCCTGCGGCCCACGCCGCGGATCCTACCCGCCATCCCGGCACGCTTGAGACCGAGCCCGAGCGATCCGCCGAGCAGTCCGGTGCCGATGATGGTGACGATTGGATAGACGCGGCCCATGTGACTCCTTCCCGAACCCGGAGTTTAGCCGCTGGAAGCCGCCTTGGCAACTGCCAAGGCCTCGGGAAGCGTAAAGACCTTCAGGTAGAGCGCGCGGCCAACAATGACCTCGTCAATGCCGACGGACTCCAGGGCCGCCACGGCCCGGACATCGGCCAGCGACGACATACCGCCCGAGGCCGTTACCGGGATTCGAATAGCTTCCGTCACGGCGCGGGTTGCATCGAGGTTCGGGCCTTTCATGCCGCCGTCGCTGAGAATATCGGTGTAGATAATCCGCGCCGCGCCTTCCTGCTCCATGCGGCGTGCAAACTCCACGGCGTCGGTGCTCGTGACGTCAAGCCAGCCGCTGAGCGCGACACGCCCCGCATTGGCATCGATCCCCACGACGATTTGCCCCGGCCATTTCGCGCAAGCCTCGCGCACAAACCCCGGGTTTTCGTGGGCTGCCGTCCCGAGGATGACTCGATCTGCGCCCGTGGCGAGAATGCGCTCGATGGTGTCCATATTGCGAATGCCGCCGCCCACCTCGTACGGCACTTTCGCCGCGTGCAGGGCCCGCAGTTGCGCCTCGATGCAACAATGCCCCGCCTTGGCCCCGTCGAGGTCCACGATATGGATCAGGTCGCCCCCTTGGTCGCGCCATTGGATGGCCTGCGCCACGGGATCGTCCGAGAAGACCGTCTCTTGATTGTAATCTCCATGCACGAGATTAACGCACAGGCCGCCCCGGATATCGACAGCGGGGAGTATTCGCATGGTGCGGATGTGTCCTTTTGGTAAACGGGGACAGGCACCGATTTTCGCCGAAACTGCCGGGCGAAAACCGGAGCCAGTCCCCAGGGGTCATAACGAACATCGCCGCGAACCCACTCGGGGATTCGCGGCGACGAATTCGGTATCTGGAATGAGATTGGTCCTAGACCGCCGCCAGGCGGGTCTTCACCAGCTCGA
>CANKTP010000144.1 GCA_947486375.1 Candidatus Hydrogenedentota bacterium
ACCCGTAGCGATAGTACAACGAGGCGTGCTTGGGGCTGTGCGGAAACGTGTACAGCATGCGGTGTGTGGGCTTCCATGCCGCGAAGGTGTCCATAACTGGCGCCATCAGTTGCTGGCCGAGTTTCTTCTCCCAATACTCCGGATCCACTGACAACGGACCGAAAAACGCGACGCTGCCCCAGCGCGTGGCGAAGTTCGAGCCGGCGATCCGGCCGCCATCGTCCGCGACAAATGCAGCCACGTTCGGCGCGCCGAGGCGCGTCCCAGCGAAATCCAAGTCGCCAAAAAATCGTTCGGGATCGGGCGCGCCGAGGAAGGTACCAAAGGCGAGACTCATGACGCGCCGTACATCACCGAGGTCGTTGGGCCGCATGGGGCGGATGAGCATGGTGTCGCCTCGGAGACGGGGAGGTTGATCGAGAGTATGGAACCTATAGGACCTATGCGACCTATAGGTCTTATGGGTCTATGCTTTTTTCGTTCGGGTTTGCATGGCTAACCGTATTGATTTGCCCACTCCGGATTGAGACGCGCCTGGATATCCCACGCATCCAAGATAACGAGCGCCGCCATGTTCTCGATCACCGGCACGGCGCGCGGCACGATGCAGGGATCGTGGCGTCCGCCGACGGAGACGTCAACATCCTTTCCATCGAGGTCGAGAGTGTGTTGCTTCTTCGCGATCGAGGCGGTTGGTTTCACCGCGACGCGCATCCAGATTGTCTGGCCGGTCGAGATGCCGCCGGTGATTCCCCCCCCGTTGTTCGAGACAAAGTCGCCATTGGCCATCGGGTCATTCGACTCGCTACCGCGCAATGCGCAGAGGCCGAAGCCCTTGCCCACCTCGACGCCCTTGATCGCGCCGATGGTCATGATCGCGTAAGTCAGCCGTGCGTCGAGCTTGCCGAACACGGGATCGCCGAGTCCGGGAGGCAGGCCGAGAATGTCGAGCTGGATGATGCCGCCGACCGAGTCGGTGTCCTTGCGTGCAGCGAGGATGGCCTCCTCCATGAGCGTGGCGGCCACGGGGTCGGCGCATCGGACTGGGTTGGACTCGATGGTGGCGTAGTCGCAGGTCGCGGCCTTGATGCCGGCAACCTCGACGGCATGCGCGTAAATCGTGACGCCGCGCTTGCGTAGTTCCGCGAGCGCGATGGCGCCGGAGGCCACCCGCGTGGCCGTCTCGCGGCCCGAGGACCGTCCGCCACCGCGATGATCGCGCAGGCCGTACTTCTTGTAGAACGTGAAATCCGCGTGGCCGGGCCGGAACACTTCCTTGATCTCGTCGTATTTCTTGGACTGTTGGTCTTGGTTATAGACCACGAGGGCAATCGGCGCGCCGGTGGCCTTGCCCTCGAAGACGCCCGAGAGAATGACGACTTCGTCCGGCTCGTTGCGTTGCGTCACGACCTTGCTCTGGCCGGGCCGCCGCCGATCCATCTGTTCCTGGATGAGCGCCTCGGTCACCTCGATGCCGGGCTTGAGGCCCTCGACGATGCAGCCAATGGCCTTGCCGTGGCTTTCGCCGAACGTCGTGACCCGCACGATGTCTCCGTAGGTGTTCGCCGAACGTTCGCGCACGGCGAGTTCCCGCTGGATGGCCTCAGCGGCCAAGCCGGCGATTTCGTCCGGCGTGCCTTTCGAGGCGTCGATGACCGCGTCGGCGAAAGGACGCAGCACCTCGTCGCGGTGCGCGCACTGTTCGCGAAATTTTGCCCTGCCGTCCGGCCCTTCGAGCCACGGCGGGAGACCGCGCTCGACGGCGCGCGCCCAGAGGACGTCGTCGTTGGCGGTGATATAGAGAATCAAGGCATTCGCGCGAAGCGCGCGGCGCGAATCGGGATCGAGCATCGTGCCGCCGCCCGTGACGATAAGGTGCCAGTCATGCGTGGCGGCCTCAAGCGCGGCGCGGCGTTCATAAGCGCGAAACGCGGCCTCTCCCCGGTCGCGAAATATCTCGCGGCACGACATCGTGGCCTGCGTGTCTGCCGCATGGATCGTCTCGACGATCCCGTCCGTCTCGATCGACGGCAGGCCAAGATACGCGGCCAATGCGGCCCCGGCGGTCGATTTCCCCGCCCCCTTGGGGCCCATGATGACAATGTTCATTTCAGGTTCGGCCTTTCATGTCGCCACCGGCAAACGCCGCGCACGCATCCATAAGTCCCATGCGTCCGATATGTCCTATAAGTCCCATGTGTCCTATAAGTCCCATCCATCCATTTGCAGATTCTTTTGCAAATCGAGCGCGCGCAAGGCGTCGACGAACCCCGGATACGTGACTGCCGCGGCCTCCGCCCCGTGGATAACCGTGTCCCCCTCGGCGAGCGTCCCCGCGATCACCAGGGACATGACGATCCGGTGATCGCCGTGGCTCTCGACATGCGCGCCCCGGAGCGCCGTTCCCTCGATAATCAACCCATCGGCCAGCTCCGTGACCCGCGCCCCCATCTTCTCCAGTTCCAGTTTCATGACCGCGATGCGGTCGGTCTCCTTGAGCCGCGCCTGCGGCACGTTGACCAGGCGCGTCGTCCCCTCCGCGAAACACGCCGCGACCGCCATCATCGGCAGCGCGTCCGGCGTGGCGTTGAGGTCGATCTCGCAACCCCTGAGCCCGCGGGCGCGCACGCGAATCCCGTCGGCTTCCACGGAGATCTCCGCGCCCATCTCGCGCAGGTAGTCCACCACCGCCTTGTCCCCCTGGCTGTCGTCCATGTCCAGGCCTCGGCAAAGAATGTCGTTCTCCCCAAGCGCCCCGGCCGCGAGGAAAAACGTGCCCGAGGAAAAGTCCGCCGGAATTACCCGGTCGAAGGCCTTGAATCGCTGCCCGCCCGGTATACGGAATTCGCTGTAGTCCGCGGCATGGTCGATGCGAATGTCCTGCCGCCGGAGCCAATCGAGCGTCATGCCGACGTAGGGTTTCTCGTGAAGCAACGGCACCGCGATGACCGTATCGCCCGAGGCAAGCGGCGTGCATAGAAGCAAGCTCGTGACGTACTGGCTTGTCATCGCCTCGATCGAGGTATGTCCCCCGCGCAAAAGACCGGAGACCTCGACGGGCGCGCATCCGTTGTTGCGCAGCGCGGCCGCCTTCGCGCCCAAGTCGTTGAGGGACTGCATGAGCGGCCCGACCGGCCGGCGTTGAATCTGATCGTCGCCATTCAGCGAGGTCGTCGCACCGGGTATCAACGCGGCGCTTCCCATCGCGATGGGAAGAGTCGTACCGGAATTGCCGACGTCGATGGTCTCCGAAGGTGCCCTGAACTTCCCGCCAACACCGGTGACGCGCCAGCCATCCGCACGCTTCCGGATGTCCGCGCCGAACGCCGAATACGCCCGGATAACCGCATCCGCGTCCTGAGACTCGAGCGGCTCGCGGATCACGCTCTCCCCATCCGCCGAAGCCGCAATGGCCACCGCGCGGATGGTGTGCGATTTCGATCCGGGAATCGAGACGCTCCCCCGAAGGGTCGAGCGCCGGCAGGTGAGATTCATGGTAATGGCGTGATCCATTGGCTGCGACTCGCGGGCCCACGCCGCGATAGGTTCCGGGATATCGAAGGCGATATTATACCGGCCTACGATCCGCGATTACAGGAGAAGCCCGAACCCGTGATGACCCGAAGCGAGATACACGAAGCCGCCCGCATCGGCGATTTCGATACGGTTTGCCGCTTGCTCGAGGAAGGCGTCCCCGTCGACTCGCGCGGCCCCGAGGGCGATACGCCCTTGCACTGGGCCACGGCCTGGGGCCACAGCGAAGTGGTCGCCCTCTTGATAGACAATGGGGCCGATGTCAACGCTTGGGACAACGAAGGCCAGACCGCGCTCTTCCTCGCGTCCAAGAAAGGCCAAACGGACATCCGCGCCATGGAGCGCTTGCTGGCGTGCCAGGGAATTGATGTCGGTGCGCGCCGCGCCGACGGATGGACCGCCCTCCACGGCGCGGCCCAACGCGGCCGGGCCGATTTCATCGAGATGCTCATCGAGGCCGACGCCGACGTGAACGCGCGCGACAACGATGGCTGCACGCCCCTCGCGCTGGCCCGACGGAAGCGCCGCACCGATGCAATGGAAGTCCTCCGCGCCCACGGCGGCAAGGAATAGCGGAGTCTCCATGCCCCACTACCACCGATTCTTCGTGCCCATCGAAACCGCCGACTCCGGCGCCGTCGATCTCCCCCCGGACGAGGCGCACCACGCAAGCCGCGTCCTTCGCCTGCGCGGGGGCGACGCCGTGGGCCTATTCGACGGGCACGGGCGCACATGGGAAGGATCGATCCACGAAATCGACCGTCATCGTGCCGTGGTGAACTGTCGGCCCGCTGTCCACCATCCCGCGCCGGCGAAACGCCTCACCCTCGTGCAGGCATGGCTCAACCACGACAAGGCCAACGCGACCATCGTGCAACGCGCGGCGGAATTGGGGGTCTCCCGGGTCCGCTTCTTCAAGGGCGCGCATTCGGAGCGGCTGCCCCGCGTCGACGATAAGTTGACTCGCCTCGCCGCCGAAAGTTGCAAACAATGCGGCCGCGCATGGATGCCCGAGTTGGAGGCCGCGTGGGATGCACGGGCCGCGCTGGAAGGATTGGGCGGCGCGAAACTGCTGGCCACCTTGGGCAATGCACCCGCGTCCTTGGGTCACGCACTATCGAGCCACGACGAGGCCGTCTGGATTGTCGGGCCGGAGGGCGACTTTAGTTCGGACGAAGTCGAGTTCGCCCTGGCCGCCGGCGCCATCCCCATCAGCCTCGGCCAAGCCACCTACCGCTCCGAACTCGCCGCGACCCTCGGCATCGCCCTGATTCAATACGAGTGGGGCGAGATGGGCAATCCTTCCAAGTGAAATGGCGGACACAATCGCCACAACAAACCCCGGTCCATCACGTCCATCTTGTCCATATCGTCCATCGAAGCCCCCACTCAGAGATCGACCCCCATCTCGCCCAAGGTCTCCCGGATCGCCGACACCAACGCACACACATCCTCCGGAAACAATCGGCCTATGTTGCCGACGCGAAAACAATCCGCGTTGCTGACTTTGCCCGGATAAATGACGTGTCCGCGATCGCTCAACAATCTGTAGAAGCGCTCGAAATCGAACTTCGGGTGATCGGGGAATCGAAACGAAGTGATGATGTACCCCTGTAGCGCACGGTCGAGATACTCGCGGAACCCAAGCCGCGTCATCCCCGCGACGAGCGTCTCGTAATTCGCGCGATAGCGCGCCCCGCGCGCCGCAACCCCGCCCTCCGCCTCGAGCTCGAGCAACGCCTGGTAAAACGCGAGTAGCGTGTGCGTCGGCGGGGTAAAGCGGAACTGGCCGTTCGACTCCAGCCCTTTCCATTGGGCATGAAGGTCAAGGCTGAGGCTGCGCCCCCAAGTCTCCGTATCCCGCAAGGCATCGAGTCGGGCCAAGACAAACCCGAATCCCGGGACGCCCTCGATGCACTTGTTCGCCGAGGACACCATATAGTCGACGTGCGCCTTGGGAAGATCGAGCGGCACTGCCCCGAAACTGCTCATGGCATCGACGAAATACCGCTTGTCATGCCGGTGTACCGACTCGCCGATGGCCTCAACCGGATTGATGATGCCCGTGGTCGTCTCGCAATGGACCACGGCCACGTGGGTAATGGCCGGATCTTTCGCCAAGGCCGCATCCACCGCGTCGACCGGCACGACGGTGTCCTCGGGAAAGTCGAGCGCAATGCGGTCAATCTTGAGAACGCCCGCCATTTGGTGGATACGCTTCCCATAGGCCCCGTTGATCGCGGTGAGGAGCTTCCCGCTGGGCGGGATGGTCGAGGAAATGACCGACTCGATGGAGAAAGTCCCGCTGCCCTGCATCGGGATGCAGGTGTAGGCCTCGCCCCCATTCCCAAGCGAAACCAAGCGCCGCCGGATGTCGCGGACAACGTCGATAAACGCGCTGTCACGCGAACCCAGATCGCGCAGCATCGCCTGCTTGACGGTACGGCTGGTCGTGAGCGGACCAGGCGTGAACAGGGCCTTGTCTTTCCAGCCGGGAAAGGACGGGGTATGGGGCATTCAGATACACCCCGCATATTCCTGCCCACGCACCAGCCGCATCTTCATCTGCCCGAGCAAGGTCCCGTCCATCGTGCATTTTGTGCTGGCGCAATGCATCGTGAGGACGCGCCGATGGCCCTCGGTGATGTTCGGGCCCGTCCGGTGGAGCAACCGCGAGTGGAAGAAGACGCCTGCGCCGGGGTCGAGCTCGACGACCACCTCATCCGGATGTCCCGCCTCATAGCCCTTGGCTTGGAAAATGCCGAAGTTCTGGCGTTCGCGCGCGTCGTGTTCGTGGGGCACATCGTCCCGGTGGGACCCGGGAATGAAGACCATCGTGCCGTTCCGGGCGGTGGTCCGGTCGAGGGCGATCCATGTGCCCATGATCAGGTCTGCCGGGCCGAAATTGAAGTACATCTTGTCCTGGTGATACGGATGATGCACGTCGCCCAGCATCGGCGGCTTGTAGATCATCATCGTCAGGAAACACTTGAGGTCCGGGCCGAGAATCCCCTCGACCACATCGAGCAGGTTCTCGTTCTCGGGGAAACTCTCGAATACCGGATCGAAATGGTCCGGCTGGAGCATTTTCCACAGCCCCATCTCGGGGTCCGCCGGGGTGTAGTCCCCCTTCGCCACGCGCACATCCCGGACCAGCATCTTCTCGCCCCCCTTGGGGATGTCGCCCCGCGCAATCTCGGAAGCGCGCCGCTTGTAGCGCTCGACTTCGTCGGGGTCCAGGATGTTATTGACGACGAGAAAACCCCGCTGTTCGTATTCGCCCTTCATTTCATCAGTGATGACGATGGACATCTTGTGTATCTCCTAACGCCCCAAAAGAACGCCAAAAGGAGCGCGGGCGTCCCGCCCGCATTCCACGGACAAGATGCCCGCGCTCCCTTCCGCGCTCCCTTCCTCCAACAAATACGTCCCCGGCGCAAGCCGTGACGGGTTCTCGACTATATATCGCCGGCACGCGTGCCAATGCCTCTCATTCCGAATCATTCGGTCCCAATAATCCTCCTGCCACAGGGTCCCCTTTCGCCCGAGGGCCCGATTGATCTCCTTCGCAGTATAGCTTTTCCAAGAATGCAGGATGTCCTCAAGGGCATGGCCCTCCTTCGGTCGAAAAAGGACGTGGACGTGGTTCGGCATCACGACGAAAGGCCCAATCCCGTAGCGCTCGCCATCGAAATGCCGGAAGGCCTTCGCCACGATGTCCGCGCAGGCCCGGTCGCGCAACACACACGAACCATGACCCGCGTCCAGCCACCGATCGATTCGTTGGCTGAACCGCTCGTGATACTCCGAGACCGTTTTGTCATCCCACGGCTGCGGATGCTTCGCCAGCCAGAGGTCCTTTTCCGCCTGCCACTCCGCCAACGACTCCGCCGGCAACGCGTCCGCCAACCGCCACGTCACGAACTGCCAAGCCTGCCCCTGCTCCCAATGCGGCAGCCGATGCCAATGCTCCAGAATCTCCTCAAATGGATTCAAAAAAAGAGCGTCAATGGGAGCGCGGGCGTCTCGCCCGTGGGGTACGGGTGGGATGTGCTTCCGCATGGCCGGATGCTTGATGGCCTTGATGGCGTCTACGGCGCCGGACGAAGCGGCACCCTGGGCATTCTTCTTACGCGGCATACGATCTCCTCGACGTCAGAGGATACTGCAAAAGCAGCGCGCCAAAAGGAGCGCGGGCGTCCCGCCCGCATTCCACGGGCAAGATGCCCGCGCTCCTTCAGTACGCCCGGGGGAACCTTCGCGCGAGCTGTTTTTCCTGGGCTTTGAGCAATTCGGGGACTTGGGAGTCGGGCACTCGGTCGACGGTGACTTGGATGAGACCGGCGGTCGGGTGGAGCGCCCGCATGGCGGCCTCGGAGAGGTCGGCTATCCGGCCCTTGATGTGGGGGCCGCGGTCGTTGAGGCGGCAGATGACGGTGCGACCGTTTTCGGCGCTAAACCGGTAGTAGCTGCCAAATTCGCCCGTGGGGAGGGCGCAGGTAAGGGCGGCGTCACTCATGGGCTCGCCGGAGGCCGTGGTGGAACTGCTGCTCTCGACGGTGTAGTAGGATGCAATCCCCTCGAATTCGGGGGCAATAACGTGTTGATGCGAAAGTAATAGAATCGCCAGGACTTGAATCATTGGCCTGTGTCCTTTCCTCGTCGCCACCGGATAATCGGGTGATCGACTGATTGTTCACAGATTTTTGAGTTTCAGTTGGCGGCGGTCGGCGCGTGCGCGGTTGCCGCATTAACAAAAAGTTAATGAAATACAAACCGAATCAAATCGATATATTGGTTCCCTTTCCGGTTAGAAATCGGCGGACATACTCCAACGCAAAAACGCATGTCCGCAACTGAACTCGTTCATCCCGGCCCGTCCGCCCAAATTCCCAGCGTTCGGTGCCTTCCGGGTGAACGAAGGCCACTACCGTGCGCCCTTGGACGGGGTCTCCTACAACCCCTAGGGAGCACGTTGCCGATAAGCCTACCATAGCCTTTCGGGCCATTTCCAATGCGAGGGCGCCCGGGTCGCCGGGCTCGAGCCGGTCGGGGGCGGTCACGATGCCCCCCAAAAACTGCCTCGCGCGGTGGGCGACGAGGCGCTGGGCGATGATTCCACCAGACTGGGTCTCGGCCACGGAGAGGGTCCAGCCCCGTTTTGCGAGGAGCCCGTCGACCACGCCCTCGAGGGTATCGTCGTCTACCCCCATGATGAGGCCCGGCAGGCGATCCCGGACTTGGGCGTCGACCGGATCGATGAGCGCGTCTGCCTCCTCGATGGAGTTGGCCTTGGCCGCAATGCGAATTCTGACGAAGGCGGGGTTGGCCAGGACCCCAACGGTGGGATTATCGAGGCCATTAATAAGGTCGCCGATGGCGGCATCGACTCGGGATTCGCCGAACCCGCAGACCTTCAGCACGCGGTAGTGGATCAGGCCGCCGAGACCGAAGCGTTCGCGGAGGTAGGGGATGATGGTGTCCGACAACATGGCCTTCAGTTCGTGGGGCACGCCGGGCATACATATAATAGTGCCGCGGGGGTCCTCGACGATGAGGCCGGGGGCCGTGCCGTTCGGGTTCGGGACGATGGTGGCCCCCTCGGGGGCGGTGGCCTGTTTCTTATTGTTCTCGGTGAGGGTAAATCCGTGGGTCGCGAAGAGCCGCTCGATATGGGCGAAGACGTCCGGGTGGTAGTCCATGGGCCGCCCGAGCACCTCGGCCACGCATTCCCGGGTGATGTCGTCCTCCGTCGGGCCGAGTCCACCGGAGCAAAGGACCACCTCGCAACGCTCGAGGGCGGCGTTTAGCGCGTCGCAAATCCGGGCATGATTGTCCCCAACGGTGGTCTTTTGATAGAGGTTGATGCCGTTCGCGGCCAGTTCCTGGGCCATGTAGGTGGCGTTGGTATCGTCAATCTGGCCGAGGAGCAGCTCCGTGCCGATCATCATGATTTCCGCGTTCATGGCTAACTCC
>CANKTP010000145.1 GCA_947486375.1 Candidatus Hydrogenedentota bacterium
CCGCGCACGGTGTCTTCCACCGCTTTCTGGACCTCCTTCAACGCGGCCGCGCCGATCTCCTCGATGTGTTTCTCGGAGAGGTCTTGCTCCCCGAGGGAAAAAATATCCCGGGCCGCCTTGTTCAGGTGACGGACCCGCAGATTGCCATCGACGGTGATGATCCCCTCGTGGACGCTATTGAAGATCGTCTCGAGTTCCTTGCGGTAGCCTTCCGACCGCTCCGCGTACAGGTCGCGTTCGTCGGCGAGCCGCTTGCGGTCAAGGGCCAGGCGCACGACCTTGGTCAACGCCGCCCCCGTCACGGGCTTCGCCAGATAGTCGAAGGCCCCGAGCCGGACCGCCTCCGTGGCGGTGGCCACGCTCGGGTCGCCCGTGATCATCACCACCATGCTTGCGAGCGCATTTTCCTGGACAGTGTGCAATAGATCGAGGCCCGTCTTGCCGCCCAGGATAATATCCGTCACGATCACATCAGGGACGGACTCGTCGAGGGCGCGGACGGCCTCGTCGAAGTTTGCCGCCGTGCGGACCTCGAAGCCCTCCTCGTCGAGGAAATGCTCGAAGGTCATCCGGAGCACCGCTTCGTCTTCGACTATCAGTATCTTGGCCATCGGGGGGCACCTCGGGTTTCGCGCGTGGCGATCAATCGTTGCGGCGGGGTTTGGAAGTCGGGGTGGGGGCGACGGCCCCGCCCATCGGGAGGTCCACGCGAAACGCCGCGCCCTGCCCGTATTTACTTGTTGCGATGATCGTGCCGTTGTGGGCCTTGACAATGCCGTCCGATATCGCGAGGCCGAGCCCCGTCCCCTTGTCGCGGCCCTTGGTCGTGAAAAAAGGATCGAAGATGCGCCCCGCGTGCTCGGGGGCGATTCCGGTCCCGTTGTCCCGGACGATGAGCCGGAGCATGGGGCCGTCCGGCGAGGGGACTTGTTCCGCCTCGATGCGCAGGGTCTTCCCGGGGTCCGCCCCGGGATATCGCTCGTCCAGCGAATGCACCGCGTTGATGATGAGGTTCATCAATACTTGCTGGAGCTGTTCGCTGCGGCAGTTGATGCGCGGCAATGCGTCCGGAACATTCACATCCAACTGGACGTGGGACTTGGCAAGTCTCTTGCCGCACAGGTTCAACACGACATCCACGATGTCGCAAGGCCGGGCCGCGCTAAACTGTTGTTTGTCCTGACGGGAGAACGTGAGCAGGTTTTGCACGATGACCGCGATACGGTCGGCCTCCGACCGGATCAACTCGGCGAACTGGCGCGCCTTGCTGTCCGGTTCCACCTGCTTGAGCAATAAGTCGGCGCAATTGATGATCCCGTTGATCGGGTTGTTGATCTCGTGTCCCACTCCCGCGGCGAGTTCGCCAATCGAGGCCAATTTCGAGGCATGGATGACCTTGGCTTCGGCCTCGGTGCGCTCCATCGCCTCGGCAAGGCCCCGTGCGACGGCGTTGAGGAGGTTTTGCTTTCCATCGATCGCTTCGCGGCCGTCCTGGCCGGAGGGGTGTTCGAGTAGGAAAACTTCCAGGAGACCGCGAAGGCCGCCGAGTACCGTAATCGGGGCGCTGACGAACCAAGGCGTCTGCTGGAATGGCTCGGAGACATACACCTCGCCCTCGATCGTCAATTGCGTGCCGGACACGGTGGCATTCGCAATCGCCGCATGGGTGTAGTCCACCACCTTGCGGTAGATGTCCGGGCTGATGTCGCCGGGACGGACGAGTTCCCCGACCCGGTACAAGCAACTGAGTTCCCGATTCCGGCGATTCAATTGGTGGAGAAGATGGTCCTTCTCCTCCTGCGCCCGCCTCCGCTCGGAAATGTCATGGATGACGCCCGTGAAGATGCGCCTCCCGGCAAAATGCACCTCGCTGACGGCCAGGCTGATCGGGAAGGCCGTCCCATCTTTGCGCCGGCCCATGACCTCGCGGCCAATGCCGATGATTTTCCGGATCCCGGTGTCCCTGTAGTTCTTGAGGTAGCCATCGTGTCGTTCCCGGTACGGCGCGGGCATCAAGATATTTACGTTCTTGCCGACGATTTCGTCCTTGGCAAATCCGAACATCCGCTGGGCGGCGGGGTTCAGGTATTCGACCGAGCCCATTTCATCAATGGTAATGATCGCATCGACGGCGGTTTCGACCGCCGCCAGGGTCCAATGCCCTTGTTCGGCGTCGACGGCGGAAAAGGCGGAGGAAGGATTTAAGGGCTGCACTTCCATATTAATGAGACAAATCTCCAGTCGATGCCTAAACCCCGGCGGGTCTCCCCCGTAGGGGCCAACACCGGGTTCGATATCGGGGTAGCAGGTTTTCCATGCCGGCAAAATGTATCACGTCAAACACTCGGTCAATCGATGCCCTGAATTGATTGATCGATCTACACCCGTTAGAGCACGGATTGTGCCCACCGGGGACTTATCTTTAAGTTTCTATGTACAAATAGGTTACGTACTTTATAATGATGGGAATGATGACGGTTGCACACTATTGTTGATCGCGATTGAACAACAGTGTTATGTCAGAAGTGCTCAGGGCCCCGGATGACCCAGATCGTATTGTCGGTGCGCCGCCGTGATTCGTCGAACCATACGTGTCTCGACTCGGGAACCCTTCGTCGCAGGGAATTAGGTGAATACGTCCCCGACGAATTCTTGCCCGCAATAGACGCATCGATTTCCCTTTGAGGAGGAAACGCGATTGCACGCCGGACAGCGCAGGGGTACTGCGGTAACGACGCCGTCCTCGAGGCTGTCCCTGAGGTCGATTTCGAGAATCTTGGCGTCCAGGTCGGCGCCGGTCAGGTTGAGCCGGTCGCGCACCAACTCCCAAATCGCCGCGTTGAGGATTTCGAGGCGCGCGAATTTTTTCTCAACCTCTTTGATCTGGGATCGGAGCGCGAAGTCGAGTCTTGGGGTGGAAGGCGTGAATTCGGAATTGGAATCCAACATTGGGTCAATCCCCTTGGCGGGTTACCGATCGGATTGCGTTGCGGAAATACTACGCCCCGCGCCGGAATAAGGCAACGTTTCGCAATGCAGTCACGGGCCGCGGGATAGTCCGCGCTGCGCGGGCTACTTTGCCTTCTCGAGGACTTCCTTCAGTGTGACCGGTGTACCGCCCCGGCGTTTGCTTTCGTCGGCGGCCTCCATGAAGGCGAACATCTCGATGGTCTCGGCGGGGGAGACGGGCGGTTTCCTTGTCTGGAAGAATTGCATGATTTCGACGACGAGGGGGGCGTAGTCGCCGCCGTCTTCTTGTTGGGCGACGGCTTTGGTGCCGAAGACGATGACGCCGTGGGGCGTGGCTTGTTCGCGGAGGCCCTGGAGGGTGCCGACGCGGCCGCCGCTCCAGCTACCCGTGACGACGTCGGTGTCGGGAGCGTGAGTGCGGACGACGGATTCGCAGCCGGTGCCCATGACGGTGAAAAGGGCCTCGACGGGGTGAACGGCGTACCAGAAGAGATCGGGGTGGGTCTTCTCGAGGTGGGCAGGTCCGTAGGAGATGGCGCTGCGGAGTTCGCCGATGTCTTTCGCTTTTAGTTGGGTGAGGGAGTCGTAGAATCGGTAGGCCGAGGAGGAGAAGCAGGGCGTGCCGGTCTTTTCGGACAAGGCGAATATCGCGAGGACGTCATGCAACGACCCGGCGATGGGTTTGTCGATAAACACGGGCAGCCCGGCCTCGAACACGGGTCTGACCTGGGCGAGGTGGGGCCGGCCGTCGACGCTTTCGAGCATGACGGCATCGACCTTCTTGCAGAGTTCCTCGATGGTGGGGACGATCTCGACGCCGAACTCGGTCTTGAGTTGTTCCGTGAAGCCATCGACGCGGGTGCGGCTCGACTCGATGTCGTCGCTGCCCCCGCGATAGGCCGCGACGACGCGTCCGCCGGGGAGGTGTTTCGGGTCGCTCGGGTCATTGATGAGCTTCGCGAAGGCGATGACGTGGGAGGTGTCGAGCCCGATCATGCCGATGCGGATGGGTTCCTCGGCGTGTGTCATCGAGGATACGAAGGCCGTGGATGCGAGGGCGGCGCGCAGGATGCGGTGCATGGTATGGGTGAACCTCCATGGGGAATCGGGCCGGGATTGGATGCGGTGCGGGGCATTGTAGGGCCTGACGATTCTGGGCGCAATGCGAAATTTCGCGTGGAGTGGGCATCGGCAAGAGTGGGGTTGACGTCATGGACATCCATGGACGCCACGGACTGCGGTGGCCGCGACAAGAAATTGGAGGAGGGCGCTACAATCCGAACTGTTTCAGATGGTGCAGCATGTGCTTGAGGTGGAGTTTTGACCAGCCCTTGGGCCCGATGTCGCCGAAGTAGGGGTGATAGGAAGTCTTGAGGCCCCCCTTCTCGACACCGGCGATGTATTCCTCCATGCATGCGCGGAGGTCACTGAGGGCGCCGGGCCAGGCCATCGCCGGGAGATTCTTGCCGTTCTTCTTGATCGTGACGTTTTTCGGGATGGATAGCACATTGGCCAGCGCGAGCGGGCCGAGGATGTACTTGTACGCCCAATTGCCGACGTAGGGCGCGCCCTCCATCTGGCCCATGGAATGTTTTAGTGTGCCGATGAGGTGCGGGACGAGTTCGGGCGAAGTGAGTATTCCCCAGGCGGGCTTGGAGTTGGGGGCGAGCTTCTCGAGGCGTCCGGCGATTTCGGACGCGATGGGGCGGGTGAGTTCGGGCATGGCGGGCCTCCTATGACCGTTCTGGCGTGGCGTTCGTTACAACCGATGGTATCAGGTTAATCCCGCCAGCGCCGAACCGGCGATCAGGCTGGAACCTCGGCGTACCGCTCGAGAAACCCTCGCAGGACTTCCTCGATGGGGCCGACTTCGTAGAGCGCCATGAGGGCGACGCGCACCGGGTGCGAATCGCGCATTCCCCGGAGATAGTGGACGTAGAATTTCCGGAACGAGGTCACCCCACGGCGGTCGCCGTGAAGCGCGACGTGGTCCTTCAGGTGGCGGATGCACAGCTCGATTCGGTCCTCGGCACTTGGCGCGGAAGCGTGTTCCCCGGTCGCGAGATAGTGCTTTGCCTGCTCGAATATCCACGGGTTCTCGATCGCGCCGCGCCCGATCATGGCGCCGTCGCAACCAAGATCGAGGATCGCCTTGATGTCCTCGGGCGTGACAATGTCGCCGTTTGCGAGGAGCGGCATGCTGCCGCAGGCTTCCTTGATGCCCGGCAACCAAGACCAATCCGCTTGCCCGGTGTAGCCCTGCTTGCGCGTGCGGCAATGGACGGTCAGGGCCTGCACGCCGTTGTGCTCGAGCATCCGGGCGACGTCGAGGATCACGATGCTGTCGGCGTCCCAGCCGAGGCGCGTCTTCACCGTCACGGGCAATTTCGTGCCGCGCGTGACGGATTGGACGACCGACTCGAAGCGGCCGAGATCGCGCAGTAAGCCCGCGCCGTCGCCGCGCATGGCGACCTTTTTCACCCAGCACCCGCAGTTGATGTCGATGAAATCCGGCCCGAGGGACTCGGCGATGGCCGCCGCCCGCTCGAGCGATTCGCCGTTGCTACCGTAGAGTTGGATGCCCACCGGACGCTCGGCCTCGGTCACCTGGATTTTGTCCATCGCGCTCTTCACGTCCCGGACGATGGCCTCGACGTTCGTGAACTCCGTGTACACGAGGTCCGCGCCGCGTTCCTTGCAGATCGCGCGGAAGGCGATATCCGACACGTCTTCCATGGGCGCAAGCGCGAGGGGCGTGTGGATTTCGAGGGGGCCGAGTTTCATGGGAGGATGGGACGAATGGGGCTAATGGGACGGATGGGACGGATGGGAATTGAGGACAAGGACGGAGCAATTCTACGCGGATTGGGGCGGAATGGCAAAACGATGGCCGAGGGGACTGCCTCCGCCCGTTGCGCGGCGGTTGGCGCAATGGGTGGTGGCTGTACCCGATCTTGCGCAGGGGGCGGGTACAGCCACCGATTGCCTCCCAAACCGCCGTTCGGCAATCGGAGGCAGTCCCCTTAACTAGACGAACAGCGCGGTCTCGATCGCCAGTCCCGGGCCGAACCCGATCGCCACGCAGGGACGAGGTGCGTTGGCCATGCGCAACCGGTCAAGAATAAAGAGAATGGTCGGCGACGACATGTTGCCGTACTCGCGCAGGACATCCCGCGACACCGATAGCGCGGAGGAGTCGAGGCCCAGCGCGCCGGCCGCCGAGGTCAGAATTCTCGGTCCGCCGGGATGGACGGCCCAAGTGGGTACTGACGCCACAGACAGGCCGTGCTCGTGCAACCATTCGTCGAGCCACATCCGAAGATGCGTTTCGATCAGGGCGGGCACGCGGGGCGAGAGCGTCATGAGGAATCCGTGATCGCCCACTCGCCACGTCATGGCGTCCTCGGAGTCCGGCACGAGGCAAGCACCGCTCGCCGCGAGGCGCCACCGGGATCCGTCTCCCGCACCCGCCGCCCCAACCAGCGCCGCCGCGCCATCGGCGAAGAGGGCGTTGGCCACGACTTTTTCCGGGTCCCATCCGTAGTGATAGTGCAGGCTGCACAGCTCGACGGCGCATAGCAGCACGCGGGCCTTCGGGTCGGATTGGGCGAATGCGTTCGCCGCGCGCAGCCCGTTCATCGCTCCCTGGCATCCCATGAACCCAACGTGCAGCCGTTGAAGCGAGGGCCGGAGTCCCAGCCGCTTCATTAGCGCAATGTCCACCCCCGGCGCACTGAAGCCGCTGCACGATACGGTGATCAGATGGGTGATGGCCTCCGCGCTGGTCTTGGCGTCGTTCAAGGCGGTCCATGCCGCGCGCAGGGCAAGCGCGCCCGCGTCGGCTTCGTATTTCTCCATGCGGACGCGCGTCGAGGGACCGCGATCGGATGCATCGTGCGGCGCATGCAGGATGTCGTAGCGATCCACCTCGGGACCGCCGTCGCCGGGGCCGAGCATGACGCTGTGGCGTTTGTGTACGCCCGCCATGCGGTATAGGGCCGGTGCGAGCCGCCGCTCGTGATCGCCTGGCGCGAAGCATTCCTGGACGAGGCGGATCGATTCCTCGCGCGTCGCAAAGTGATCGGGCGTTGCCACCCCTTGGCCGAGAATGTCGAAAGTCATATGCCCCTTGGTGAGCGCAGGATCGGGCGCCGAGTCGCGGCCTTACACCCCTTGGTAAATTTCCGCGCCCTTTTCCCGGAACTCATCGGACTTCGCCTCCATGCCCTGGGCGCGCGCGAGTTCTTCCTCGATGCCCAGTTTCGCCGCGTAGTCGCGCACCTGCTGGGTGATCTCCATCGAGCAGAATTTCGGGCCGCACATCGAGCAGAAATGGGCCAGCTTGGCCCCCTCGGCGGGCAGCGTTTCGTCGTGGAAGGAACGCGCCTTTTCCGGATCGAGCGACAGGTTGAACTGGTCTTCCCAACGGAACTCGAAACGCGCCTTGCTCAGGGCATTATCGCGGATTTGCGCGCCGGGGTGTCCCTTGGCGAGGTCCGCCGCGTGGGCCGCGATCTTGTACGTGATCACGCCCTCGCGCACGTCGTCGCGGTTCGGCAGGCCGAGATGTTCCTTTGGGGTCACGTAGCAGAGCATCGCCGTGCCGTACCAACCGATCATCGCCGCCCCGATGGCCGAGGTGATGTGGTCGTATCCCGGGGCGATGTCCGTCGTCAACGGTCCGAGGGTATAGAACGGCGCCTCGCCGCACCACTCGAGTTGCTTCTCCATGTTCTCCTTGATCATGTGCATCGGCACATGTCCCGGACCTTCGTTCATCACCTGCACGTCGAATTCCCACGCGCGGCGCGTCAGTTCGCCCTGGGTCTTGAGTTCGCCGAACTGCGCCGCGTCATTGGCATCGGCGAGGGAACCGGGCCGCAGTCCGTCGCCGATGGAGAAGGCCACGTCGTACTGCGCGCAGATCGCGCAGATGTCGTCCCAGTGGGTATAGAGAAAATTTTCGGAGTGGTGCGAGAGACACCACTTCGCCATGATCGATCCGCCCCGGCTGACAATTCCCGTCACGCGGTCCGCGGTCATGGGCACATAGCGCAGCAAGACGCCCGCGTGAATCGTGAAATAGTCAACGCCCTGTTCGGCCTGCTCGATGAGCGTGTCGCGAAACAATTCCCAGGTGAGGTCCTCGGGCCGGCCTCCGACCTTTTCCAAGGCCTGGTAAATCGGCACCGTGCCGATGGGGACCGGCGAGTTCCGGATAATCCACTCGCGCGTCTCGTGGATGTTGGCGCCCGTCGAGAGGTCCATCACGGTGTCCGCACCCCAGCGGGTCGCCCATACCATCTTCTCGACCTCGTCCTCGATCGACCCCGCGACGGCCGAATTGCCGATGTTCGCGTTGATCTTCACGAGAAAATTGCGGCCGATGATCATCGGCTCGGTCTCGGGATGATTGACATTGGCGGGAACGATCGCGCGGCCGCGGGCCACTTCGTCGCGGACGAACTCCGCCGTGATGCGCATGGGCAGCGATGCGTCCCAATCCTTGCCCGGATGCTGCCGCTTGAGCTCCTCGATGGCCTCTTCGCAGCGCTGATTTTCGCGGATGGCGATGTACTCCATCTCGGGCGTGATTTCGCCCCGGCGCGCATAGTGCATCTGGGTCACGCAGCGGCCCGGTTTCGCGCGGAGGGCCTTGCGGCTTCGCTCGAAGCGGACATGGGCCAGCGCGGGGTCTTCCTCGCGGCGCAGTCCATAGGCGGACGAAATCCGGTCAAGCACCTCGACATCATTCCGTTCTCGAATCCATTGGTCGCGCAGCGGATGCAGTCCCCGCCGGAGGTCAATTGCGACGCCAGGATCGGTGTAGGGACCGGAGGTGTCATAGACCGTAATCGCCGGATTGGCGACATTGCCCGCGCCCGTTTTTGTGTGGGCCTGGGCGATCTCGCGCATCGCCACGCGGACTCCGGGCAACGCACCGAAGACATATACCTTCCGCGAATTCGGGAACGCCCCGCGCGTGATGGTTTCCTGACCCTCGTCAAAGGTGGTCCTTCGATTGGCCGGTATGGACATGGGAATCTCCGATTTCCGCTGGGTCACTTCAAGGAGGCGGACACGTGTGGCGTGTCGATGTGTTTCGATGACAGGGGCATTGTAAGGAATGACCGCGCCCCGTGCAATCCGGAGGATCGGCAGGGCAGGATTCGGGCGCGATCCAATTCCCAAAGAGGCCAATGCGAGCCGTCTACCCCAAATGAGACACCCGCACCTGAATTCAGGCATTGGGCGGTCGCCGGTGGAATCCCCCGATCCGCAGATAGAGGTTGTTATTTTTTGTGAACGGAGACGATGAGGGCTTGCTTGGTGGCGATTTCATTGGAGATTCGGATTTAGGGGGGCGGTGTAATTTTTCGCTTTACATATCAATACAGTCTTGATATAATAGTGCACATGAGACCCAAGACACCTCTCCAAGAAAAAACCCCCTTCGCCATCGGCCCCAAGCCGATGGAGGGACTCCTGACCGCACAAGCGGGCCTGGCCGCCTTCAGCCGC
>CANKTP010000146.1 GCA_947486375.1 Candidatus Hydrogenedentota bacterium
CTTGGCGAGGAGGTGGAGGATTTCGATGTACAGCCAGACGAGGGTAACGACCAAGCCGAAGGCGGCGAACCATTCCATGTATTTTGGGGCGCCGTTTGCGACGCCGTTCTCGATGAAATCGAAATCGAGCACGAGGTTAAGCGCGGCGATGGCGACCACAAACAGGCTGAATGCGATTCCGATGGGACCGCTGCCGTGGATCAAGGGCATCGATATGCCGAAAAATCCGAGGGCCATGCTGGCCAGGTAGAAGAGGCAGATTGCGCCCGTGGCCGCGACGATGCCGAGCTTGAAGTTTTCGGAGGGCTTGATGAGGCCGGTGGAGTAGGCGGCGAGCAATGCGAACAGGGTCCCGAAGGTGAGGCCCACGGCCTGCAACGCGATACCGGGATAGCGCGACTCGAACACGCCCGAGATGCCGCCAAGAAAAAGGCCCTCGCAGACGGCATAGGGAAGCGCGGTGACGGGCGCCCAGGTCTTGACGAACACGGTGAGCAGGCAAAAAACCAAGCCGCCGACAAGTCCGCCTATCATGAGGGGGGCGGCCGCTTCCATGCCGCGGTCCAGAAAACGACTCCAGGTGTATCCGGCAGCGAGGACCAAGGCCAGCAAGAGAAAGCCGGTGCGGTTCACGGTGCCGGAGAGGGTCATGGACCCGGTCGTGGCCACGGAACCGGCGGAATCGAAGACCTTCTCGTTAAGCATTGGATTGCTGGTGCGCATCATGGCGTTTCCCTCAAGTTAGACGCGGCCGATAATAGTCGCGTGGCGGCGTATAGGGGGCATGGGACTTATGGGACCCATGGGACATATGGGATGGTGGCCGACCATGGTCGGTGGCGTCGAGTAGACGGCAATTGGCTAGACTTCGGCCTTGCCGGGGTGATATTCGGGGCCGACGAGACATACTCCCTCGCAGAGGGGGCAGTCCTCGGTTTTGTCGCAGACCAACTGGTAGGATTTCATGTGTTTTTCGAGGGCCTTGGCGCGGTCGGCGTCGCCGAGGACGAAGCGCATGAACCAAAGGAGGCGCCGCCCCGTCTCGAGGCTCATCAAATGTTCCATCTTGCATGCGTCGGCGAGGGCGACATCGTGCGAGACGCTGAGGATGCTTTCGAAGAACTTGGACAGGATTCGGAAATTGTGCTCGACGATGCTGGCCATCGCGAGGCCTTCCTCGGTAAGGAGGAGGAACCGGTTGGGGTCTTCCTTGACCCATTTGCGTTTCTTGAGGTGGGTGATGGCCATCGAGGCGGCACCCCGCGAAACCTCGAGCATCTCGGCGACATCCGTGACGCGGGCGTAGCCGAGGCTGCCCCGGAGGCTGTCTATCGCCATCAGGTAGTGCGCGGCGGAGTGCGTGAGTTCGTTTTTCTCGAACTCGCGCCAATATGCCGAATCGTTGATGTCTTTTCCCACGGCGCCCAAGTCTCCCGTTCTCGCTTACTCAATCGCCGCAACGCCCAAGCCTGCATTGTATCGGAGCAGGCGAAGGGGGTCAAACTTCCGGAACTCCTTGAAACGCAATCGGTCATGCCGTACGATCCCCCACTTTCCCCAAATTGCGCCGATAGCAGGCGCGCCAAGGACCGTTTCCAATGCCTGATCTCAACCCTGCCCAGAATGCCGCCGTCACCGCGCCGGACGGCCCGGCGCTGGTGTTGGCTGGTGCCGGATCTGGAAAGACGCGGGTCATCGTCGAGCGCATCCTCTGGTTGATCGCCGAGCGGGGCGTGGATGCGCGCAATATCCTGGCGCTTACGTTCACGAACCGGGCGGCGGGCGAGATGAAGTCGCGGATTGCGGCGCGGCTCGAGGTGGAACGTCCGGCATCCTGGGTTGGGACCTTCCATTCGTTCGGGCTGTTCGTGTTGCGCCGGGAGATGGAGAAACTCGGGCGGCCCGGCACGTTTACCGTGTTCGACGATACCGACCAACTCGCCCTAATGAAGCGGCTGATGAAGGAACTGGGCGGGTCGATACCCCAGGTGAACCCGCGCGACGCGATGAATTACATCAGCCGGCTCAAGCAGGACCTCGCCACGCCGGACACCGCCCCCCCGCAGGGAATCGAGGGCGAGGCCGCTTTCGCCGAGTTGTGGCGCCGATACCATGCCGCGTTGCTGAAGGCGTCGGCCGTGGATTTCGATGACCTTCTCGTGCTCCCCGCGCGGCTGTTGGAAGACCATGCCGATATGGGCGACAAGTACCGACGGCGCTACCGGCACATCCTGGTCGACGAATACCAGGACACGAACCGGGCGCAATATGTCATTGCGAGGGCGCTCGCGGGGACCGGGGGTAATTTGTTCGTCGTGGGTGACGAGGACCAGGGCGTGTACTCGTGGCGGGGCGCGGACATCCAGAACATCCTTGACTACGAGACCGATTTCCCGGGCGCGAGCGTGTATCGTCTCGAACAGAATTATCGAAGCACGGCGTCGATCCTGGGCGCGGCAAACGCGGTGGTTGCGAACAATACGAAGCGCCTGGGCAAGACCCTGTGGACCGATCGGAAGGGCGGGGACAAGGTCTCTTGGTACGAGGCGAGCGACGCGGACGACGAGGCCCGGTTCGTGATCGAGACGATCGTCAAGCAAGGGTTTTCGCCGAAGGACACGGCAGTCCTTTACCGCACGAACGGCCAGTCGCGTGCCTTCGAGGAAGCCTTCCTCCGGCGGGGCATGTCGTATGCCGTGTTCGGCGGCGTGCGTTTTTATGCGCGGAAGGAAATCAAGGACTTGCTGGCGTATTTGCGCCTCGCGGCGAACGCTGCGGACGACGAATCGTTGCGGCGGATCGTCAACGTGCCGGCGCGGGGCATCGGGGGAGTGACGCTGGAGCGGATCGAGGCGATGGCGCGCGCGCGGGCCATCCCCTTGCTCCAGGCCCTGCGCGAGCTCGAGGACGACCAGGCGACGGCGGGCCGCACGCGGGAGGCGGCGGCGGCGCTGGCGGGGCTGTTGGACGATCTTCATCGCGAGGCGGCGTCGAAGCCGGTCGCCGAATTGTTGGCGCGTATCCTGGACGAGACCGGCTATCGGGAGTATGTGGAGAAAAGCGACGAGGCGGATTTTCGCTCGCGCCTGGAGATCGTGGACGAATTCCTGGATGCCTGCGCGGAGTTCGACTCGAGGAACGAGCCGGGCATGCTGGGTTCGTATCTCCAGGACTTGGCGCTGGCGGGCGACACGGACAGTTGGGACGAAAAAGCGCCGGCCGTGACGCTGATGACGTGCCACAGCGCGAAGGGCCTCGAGTTCGATCATGTGTTTCTCGTGGGGATGGAAGAGGGCTTTCTCCCCCACTCCAACTCCCTCGACGGCGAAGACTCGATTGAGGAAGAGCGGCGGCTGTGTTACGTGGCGATGACCCGTGCACGGAGGTCGCTCATCCTGACTTCCGCGGACACCCGCGTGGTCTACGGCGAACGCCGCGACCGGAAGCGTTCGCGGTTTCTCGACGAGATTCCCTCCGGCCAAGTGCAGACGATCCGTCCCGATGACCCGGGCCGGACGACCGTCGCGCGGCCGGCTCCCCCTCGGGCCGAGACCGAGGCCCTGCGGATCGGCGTGCGGGTGAGGCATTCGACTTTCGGGGCGGGCACGGTCATGTATACTTCGGATTCCGGGACCAAATTGAAGGTCCGCATCCGGTTCGACACGGGCATGGCGCGGCAATTCCTGGCGTCGGCCGCGCCGCTGCAAATACTGGAGGGGAAGCGAAAGTGAGTTTGGACGAATTGCGGGCGCGCATCGACGCGCTGGACGCGCAAATCCTCGGCATGCTCAACGAACGCGCCCGCACGGCGATCGAGATAGGGAAGATCAAGCACTCGACCGACGCGGTCTATTACGTCCCGGAGCGCGAGAAGGCGGTCTACGAGAAGCTCAAAGCGCAGAACCAGGGGCCGCTTCCGAACGATGCGGTCAAGTCGATCTATCGCGAGATCATGAGTTGCATCCGCGCCCTCGAGAAGCCCACGACCGTGGCTTTCCTCGGGCCGCGCCATACCTTTAGCGAGCTCGCGGTGAAGCGGGTCTTTGGCGCGACGGCCGAGCTGCACCCGATGGGGACGCTCGCCGACGTGTTCACGGAGGTCGAGCGGCAACATTACGACTATGGGGTCGTACCGGTCGAGAGCAGCCTGGGCGGCGGGGTGAGCGACACGCTCGACCGGTTCCTGACCTCGGACTTGAAGATCATCAACGAAGTCCTGCTCCACGTCACGCAGAACCTCCTCTCGAAGTCCTCGCTGGACAAGATCGTCAAGATTTACTCGAAGGACCAGTCCTTCTTCCAATGCCGCAACTGGCTCCAGGCGAACCTGCCGCACGCGGAGCAGGTATACACATCGAGCACGGCCGAGGCCGCGGCCATCGCGTCGCACGAGGAAGGGGCCGCCTCGATCGGGAGCATCCTTGCGGCGGAGCCGCACGGTCTTTCGATCATTGCCGAGCGCATCGAGGACGCGCCTCATAACTACACGCGCTTCCTCGTCGTCGGGCGGCAAGCGGCAAAGCCCACGGGCAAAGACAAGACCTCGCTTTTGGTCTCGGTGAAGAACCAGCCCGGTGCGTTGCACGGACTGATTGTTCCCTTCGCGAAGGCGGGCATCGACCTGACCAAGATCGAGTCGCGCCCCTCGCGCAAGAAGGCGTGGAACTACGTTTTTTTCATCGACCTCATCGGCCACGTTGACGATCCCGCCGTCAAGCAGGCCCTCGAGGAGATGTCCGGCACCTGCAGCGAGATGAAGGTCCTCGGATCGTATCCGCAAGGCGATGTTGAGAGCTGAAGGCGCCACAATGCAATGTGTTGAATCGTCATTATCCTTGGACGCACGGATCGTGGCCGACTTGGGGTGAACCGATCCGATATATAGTGGTTGATCGAGCATCTTGAGGTGAAGACCATGACTAAGAACGATGAATACAGTGAGCAAGATTTCTTCGATGATTTGGCGGCATTTCATGATGGCGATTTGCGAACCAACCCCAGACCCAAGAATACGGCTTCCACGAGTTTTTGTTTGCATTCGGCCCACCAACTGAGCCGTGTTCCTCCGGACCGTCGATCCGCGTTCTGTGTTGCCTATGCCTGCCGTGCGTTTTGCGGCCAAGCCCTTCACGCGCATGCGAACGAACTCTACACGCCTTTTCAGAATGTCATGCGCTATTTTTGTGTGGGTTGCGGTTATGGCGGCGAATTCCATCCATTCACAGTTTTTCTCTTTGCCAAGCACCAAGACAACTGGAGAGAAGAGGAAGTAGCGCGGCTGTTTCCTGGAGTCTTCCGTCGTCATGTTCGAATACTGTGCGATTTTGTTGTCGCCAATACACCCCGCGAGAGGGCGGAACTGTTCTTTCGCTCCTTATGCATGGATCATGATGTGATTGGCAATATATCTGGAGGTGATTATTGGGGAGTTAAATATATAACTAGTAATACATTAAAAATTCTTATTGAGGAAATTCGCGCCACCGCCGTGACCCCTCATGGGACTTGATCAAACACGGGCCTTGACCGATAGCTGGTTCTTCTACGATGACTCGACCAAGGAGACCCAGCGTATTGCGTTTCAACGATTGGGCAAGGCTGTCGTGATCGAAGACGGCGAGACATGGAAGCGGGTTCACGAGATGGCAAAATGAAATCCTTCACCCCCGACGAATGGGCTGAAGCCGTTGATCGCGGCATCCGCGAAGGCGTGCGCCAAGCACTGGAACGGCATCGCCTGACTGGGAGGTCGATCGTTGTTTGGAAGGATGGCCGCGTCGTGAAAATCCCGCCCGACAAGATCGCCGAACTCGCTGTTTCGGCACCCGCCGACGGCGAGGCGCAGCCGTGATGCTCGCGACCTGAAGGTACGCCCCCGGCAACTCGCTAATCCGGGACCCTAGCGGGGGCCGCAGACCGCCGGTCTTCGTTGGCCTCAGCCTCTTGGAGCGTGTCGTCGTGGATGAGCATGCGCTGGCACCAGATCATGAGCATGGTGGCGAGATAGCGGCGGCCCATGGTGCGGATGCGCAAGTTTGAGGAGCCCCAGGTGCGGCCTGACCAGGAAATGGGTATGGTCGCGATGCGGTATCCGCAGACGAGGGCCGAGAGGGACAACTCGATGGTGATGTTGAAGTGGCAGGCGTGGAGGGGGCCGATGCCGTCGATGACGTGGCGGCGATAGACCTTGAAGGCGTTGGTCATGTCGTTGTGGCGCGTTAGAAATAGGACGCGGATGAGCAAATTTATGACGCGATTCGCCATCAGTTTGAGCGGGGGATAATGCGTGACGCGGCTGCCCTTTATGAATCGCGAGCCGAACACGCAGTCGTGGCCCTCCTCGAGCGTCCGGTAGCAGCGCACGACGTCCTCGGGGCTGTCGGAGAGGTCGGCCATGACGATGGCGATCGCGTCCCCCGTGGCGTGTTTCAGGCCGAAGCGGATGGCGCGGCCGAGTCCGCCTGGGGGCGTATTGTGGACCAGGTTGATCTCGGGATACGCGGCGCGAAGGGCCTCGACGACGTCGGCAGTGTCGTCCTTCGAATTGTCGTTCACGACGACGAGCTCGAAGGGGATGCCCTCGGAACGAAGCCGTTCGGCGAAATGGGTGACGGCCTTGTCGATGTTCTTCGATTCGTTATAGGCGGGGAGGATGAGACTATAGCGGAGCGAATTCCTTGGGGCCGGGACAAGCGGGACGGCGGCGCGATGGGTCTTGGTCAATTTCGTTCGAGCCTCCGGATGCGTCGGGCAGGGGGGGATTATAGCCCGGCGCGAAACCGATCCCCAAAGGGGCGGAGACTCCGTGGCGGATGGACTCGATGGACTCGATGGACTCGATGGACTCGATGGACGAGATGGACCCGCCGAACTGGGAATTGCCGTCTGGGGCGAACTGGGCTTGGCACCGTTGGCATGGATGCTCGCTGGTGGCTGAAACGTTGATCGCGATCCGGGCCTTTGTTAAGGTGGCCGAGTTACTTTGCGGAGGCATTCATGCGATCGGTTTTGAGATTTTTTGCGCTTTGCGCCACGGTGGCGATCCCCGCGTTTGCCGCGGGCCGGGTGATAATCCTCGGGTTTGACGGGGTCGAGCCGACCATCGTGCAAACCATGCTCGATGCGGGGGAGTTGCCGGCGCTGGACGCGCTGCGTAAACAGGGGGTATTCGTCCCTCTCGGTTCGAGCAACCCCCCGCAATCGCCGACGGCATGGTCGTCCTTTGCGACTTGCAAGAACCCCGGTGCGCACGGGGTGTACGATTTTCTTCGGCGGGACCCGAAGACGTATCTCCCCGCCGTGGGGTTCGGCAGCCCCGAGCCCCCCGCGTTCGCCCCCGATGGATCGGTCACGAAGGCCCCGGCGTTCCGCTCGGTAAGAAAAGGAAAGTCGTTCTGGGGCGTTGCGAACGAACAGGGGGCGAAGGTGAAGATTCTCACCGTCCCGTTCGCGTTTCCGGCGGAGGACCTCGAGGACAGTTGCATGTTGTGCGGCCTTGGGGTCCCCGATCTCCGGGGAACGCAAAGCACGTTTTTCCTCATGTCCGACGAGGTCCAGGCGCTGGACCTTCCCCCGCTCGCGGGCGGCGCCAGGGTCCCGCTATCGTTTGCCGCCGAGAAGGCCAGCGTCCGTATCCCGGCGTTGCGCCATCCGCAGACTCGGCAGTTCGTGGATGCGCCTGTCACCATCACCGTCGATCGCAACGCCAAGTCCGCCGAGATCACCATCCCTGGAAAGACCATCGCGCTAAAGGAAGGGGAATGGTCGGAATGGCTCGAGTGGTCCTTCGCAGTCACGCCGATGTTCGAGGCCAAGGCCATCAGCCGGATCCAGCTCCTCGAATGCGGGGCGCAGGTGCGGCTCTACATGACGTGTCTCCAACTCGATCCGCGCAACCAGTACATCCGTTTCACCACGCCCCCGGAGTACGGTTCGGATCTTGTCAAGCGTTACGGCCTCTTTACGACCATCGGCTGGGACCACGATACCCATGCGTTGCGCCAGGGCGCGCTGACGGAGGACCTCTTTCTTGACGACGTCAATCGGCTTTCCTCGTGGCGTGCCGCCCTCACGCTCGACGAACTTGACCGGGGAAACCTGGACCTGCTTGTCTCGGCGTGGACCGGCCCTGACCGTGTGAGCCATTTGTTCTGGCGGTTCCGGGATCCGAAGCACCCGCTTTATACGGCCGAAGGGGCGGCGAAATACGGGCGGGCGGTGGAGGATACCTATATCCACATGGATCGGATTGTGGGTGACGTGGCGAAGAAACTCGGCCCGGACGATCTCCTGATGGTCATGTCGGACCATGGGTTCCATGGCTTCCGCATGGGGTTCAACGTCAACACCTGGCTTATCCGCAATGGCTACCTGGCCGTCGAGGGCCAGCCCGATCCGAAGACGGCGTCGAATCCGAAGGACTTCCTGCAAGGCTACGACTGGACGAAGACGCGCGCGTACAGCCTTGGGCTTGGCAGCGTGTTCTTGAACCTTGAGGGCCGCGAGGGCAAGGGGACGGTGGCGCCCGCCGAGGCTGCGGGGTTGATCGCGGAGATTCGCTCGAAGTTGCTCGAGGTCGTCGATCCGTCGACGGGCGAGAAAATCTTCCAGGCAATCTACACCCGCGACGAGTTTCACGGCGAGGCTGCGGGCGATGCGCCGGACATCCAGTTGGGATACGCGGACGGTTACCAGTCCACCAAGGACTCGGCTAAGGGCGCGGCCCCGAAGGAACTCCTCGAGCCGAACGACGACAAATGGAGCGGCGAACATGCGGCGTCGGACATTGCGTCGACGCCGGGAATCCTTTTTGTCAATCGCCCGATTGCGGTGAAGGACCCGCGGCTCGAGGACTTGGGCGTGACGGCCCTGGCTTATCTCGGCAAGGCCGTGCCCAAGGACTTCGAGGGACGAAATCTATTCGCGCCCGCGCCTTGACCGTGCGACTCGCCCGTCTGTTCACCCTGCGCGTTCGCGGATCATGGCCGCTTTTCCTGTCCGCGCTTTGCCTTGTCGCTTCGTTGTCCGGTTGCGGTCCTGACCGAGGAAACGAAGTGGTCGTCTATGTTTCCCTCGATGAACTTTATTCGCGCCCCATTCTCGATGCGTTCGAGCGCGATTCGGGGATCCGGGTGCGGGCGCAGTTCGACACGGAGGCCGCGAAGACGACGGGGTTGGTCAATCGCCTTGCGGCGGAGAAGGACCGACCGCGCGCGGATGTCTTTTGGAACAATGAGGCGGCCCAGTCCGCCCGACTTCGGGAAGACGGCGTCATTGAGCCCTATGTTTCGCCGAACGCGGAATCGATTCCGGATACGTACAAGGACCC
>CANKTP010000147.1 GCA_947486375.1 Candidatus Hydrogenedentota bacterium
GACGCGCACGATCTGGTTGCGCTGTCCCTCGAGGATGGTCACTTGGAAGTTGCCGCGCCGGAGTTTTTCGCCCTGCGACGGGATGCGCCCGGCGATGCGCATGACCCAGCCGCCGACGGTCTCGACGGTATCATCGATAATTTCGACCCCGATTTCCTCGCCGAGGTCCTCGAGCCGCATCCGCGCATCCGCGACGTAGGCGTTCGGCCCGATCTTTTGCAGGAGGTCGTGGGCATGATCGTGTTCGTCATGAATCTCGCCAAAAATCTCCTCGAGGGCGTCCTCGAGGGTAATCAGGCCGTCCGTCCCGCCGTACTCGTCCGTCACGATCACCATGTGCATCTTCGAACCCTTCAATAGTCCCATGAGGTCCGCGACCGGTGTCGAGTCCGGGACGTGCGGCACCTCGCGGGAGAACCGGGCGATGGTGGGGTCTTCCGGATTTTCGTCCAGGAGAACATCGTAGACATTGGCGACCCCGGTGATATTGTCGATGGATTCGCGAAACACGGGAATGCGGGTCCGCTTCGTATTCATGAAGGATTGGAGCAACTCGGCGCGCGTCGCCGTGTCCGGGACGGCGTCGATATCGATACGCGGGATCATGATGGAACTGGCCGGCAGCGTTCCCAAGTCCATGACGGAGTGAATCATTTCTTGTTCTTCCGGTTCAATTCTCCCGCTTTCGGCGCTCTGGTCGACGAGGTGCCGGAAGTCTTCCTCGGTTGAGAGGACGGTGGCGGCGCCCAAATCGCGCAAGTCAAGCGCGCGCCTCAGGAGCCCGGCATACACGACGACCGGAAAGACGAGGGGGGCAAGGAGGATCGCGATGGAATTGACGAAGGGAAACAAGAGCAGGGCCACGCGATTGGCATGGTTCCTGGCAATCGTCTTGGGGATGATCTCGGCGAACACCAGGAGAATCGGCGCGGAGAGGAGGGCGGCGGGAAGCGGTAGAAACACGTGTGTCATCGCGAGGACCCCAGCCGTCAGGGCCAACAGAATTCCCGTCCGCAAGACGGCGATCATGCGCGTCTTCCGGGACAGTTCGCGAAGCAAACGCGTTGCAGTCCGGTCTCCCCGGTCCTCGGCGAGAATCCGAATGGACGCCGGGTCGCAGGCCATGAAGGCGGTCTCGTAGCCGGCAAGCACGGCTATCAGGAACAGCGCGATTCCCGCTATCGCGAGCAATACGGCGGGACTCATTGGGACTCCTGGAGCGGCATTTGCACGGCCTCGACTCGCAGGAGGGCCGCGCGCCGGCCCTCGACCTTTTCCACGGCGAATGCCACGTCCCGGTACTCGAACTGGTCGCCCTCGGCCAGGACCTTGTGCAGCTTGTCCATCGCGAACCCGGCGACGGTCTCGTGGGCCTCGTCCAGGATTTCGACGCCGATTAGGCGGCTCAATTCATCCAGGGACAACGCGCCGTCCACCCGGAAACGCCCCGGCGCGAGTTCCTCGTACAACGGGGGCGGATCGGCCTCCTCGTCATGAATATCCCCGACGACTTCCTCGATCGCGTCCTCGAGGGTGACGATCCCCTCGGTCCCGCCGTACTCGTCCACGACGATCGCGAGGTGGGTGCGGGTTTGCTGGGCGTCGCGGACGAAGTCATGGATGGTCATCGTCTCTGGGACGAAGCGCGGCGGACGGGCGAAACGGCGGACGGGCGTATCCAATTCCTTCCGGGCGACGCTCTGGAGCAAGTCCTTGACGAACAGGATTCCGGTGATCTGGTCAAGGCTGTCCTTATAAATGGGCATCCGCGAGAATTCGGACTCGCGATACGCCTCGATCGCGTCGCGCACCGTGGCGTCCTCGCTGATGGCGATCACGTCCGGGCGCGGCACGAGAATCTCGCGGAGCAGGGCGTCGCTGAAATCGAGGATGCCGTGGATCATCTGGACCTCTTCCTCCTCGATGACCCCCTGCGCCTCGCCCTCGGACACGGCGCTCTTGAGTTCCTCGTCGGTCAAGAAGGGGGCGGCCCTTAGATTGCTGAAGCGGGTGTATTTGAGGACCGTGTCCCCAAGGCGAAGCAACAGCCAGCACACCGGGTTCAAGAGCCACACGATCGCCCAAAGCGGATACGCGGCGGCGACGGCGTAGTGCGCGCCCAGGCGTTCCCCCGCAAGCCGCGGGGTCAGCTCGCCCACGATCATTGCCACGAGGGCCGAGAGCATCGCGGACGCGGCAAAGAGGAGCGGGGCAGGGAGGGCATAGGTCTCCTCGAACAGTTGCCCCAGGACACCCGGAAGCAGCGCGCAGACGCCGATGTTCGCAAGGATGTTGCCGGTCAGGATGGTGGTCAACAGGTGGCCGGGATGCCCGAGCATCTCCGCCACGAGCCGGCGCGCGGGGCCCTTGGATTCGCGCATCGCCCGGAGCGCCGAGGGTTGAAGCGAGAAGAATGCGACTTCCGAGGCGGAGAAAAATGCGGACAAAAGCAACAGGGCGCCGATGGCGGCCAGGGTGGAGGACGTAAACGGGGCGAAAAGTAGCGATGCGCCGCCCGGACCTCCGTCCTCCGCCGTCTGTCCGAAGGCAAGCGCGATCGAAGTCATCGAGAGAAGCGCAATCCCGGACAGCCCGGTCGATGCGAACGAGGGGTCGATTACCCGGCCGCGGACCCTTGCGGGTCCAGGGTCACCGTCCACGGTGTCCTCCAGCCCGCGCCGTACGACCGTTGGGATGCGCGGGTATTGCCTTCGGGCCAAAGGCCCAAGCTGCCTCGGTGGTGGCGCCCAGATAATGCGCCTGGAGTTCCGTCATGGCCATTCGTTCCTTCGCCGTGCCGTGATCATGCCCGAGGAGATGGAGCAACCCATGACAGAACAAGAGATTGACTTCTTCCTTCATCATCGCCCGGTCGCCGCCGCAGTTGCTTTCCGCCGTCTCCAGCGAGATGACGATGTCGCCCAAGGCGCGCGGCCCTTTCGTGACGGCGCGGTCCTGCTCGAAGGAGAGTACATCCGTGGGGGCGTCCTTGTGCCGGTAACGCCGATTCAAATCCGCGATGAAGGCGTCGTCGCAAAACATCACGCTAAGCTCGACGATTCCCTTGACGCGCTCGCCCTTGCAGATTCGTCCCGCGAGCATGGTCAGTCCCGATCGGGTGTACAGGCGTTTTCGCGCGGACTCGTTGCGTATGTCCAGGACAATGGGCATCATTCGCGTCCGCCGGTCATCGGGATGACGTTCTTCGCCGGGTCCTGCGGCCTGCGCTCGGGGTAGGCGATTCGCGTGTGCATCGTGGTCATGATGCGCTTGGCGATGACCTCCTCGATCACGTCGAGGTCCCTGAGCGTGAGATCGCATTCGTCGAACTGGCGGTCCTCGGAGCGCGCCTGGATAATTTTCCCGACGAACTCGCGAACTCGGTCCTCGTTGAGGTTCTTGATGGAACGCACCCCCGACTCGACCCCATCGCAGATCATCAGGATGGCGGTCTCGCGGCTTTGGGGTTTGGGCCCGGGGTACCGATAGTCGGCTTCCCTCACGTCGCCGTGTTTTTGTTGGGCCAACGCCTGCTGGTAGAAAAAGCTAATCAAGCAGGTGCCGTGGTGCTCCTGGATGCCCTCGATGATGGGCGCGGGCAGATGGAACTCGCGGGCCATTTCGAGCCCCTCGGTGACATGCGACGCGATGGCGCGCGAACTTAACCGCGGGGACAAATCGTCGTGGATGTTCTGCCCCGTTTGGTTTTCGCCGAAATATTCTGGCCGGCGCATCTTTCCGATGTCGTGGTAGTAGGCGCAAACCCGGGCCTTCAGGCCATTCGCCCGGATTGCGTCCGCGGCGGCCTCGGCCAGTTGTCCGAGCATCAGGCTGTGCGCGTAGGTGGCCGGCACCTCGATGGCGAGGCGGCTCAACAATTCGTTGTTCAGGTCTGAATACTCGAGGAGCTGGATGTCCGTCGTGATCTTGAAAATCCGCTCGAGGGGCGACAGGAGACCCGGGACGATAAACAGGCAGGCCAACCCATTCAGGCCAACCATGGTGAGCTGATTCAGCGTGGCCCAAGTGGCCAGCGTGTCATCGGCCAGCGCCAGCGCCAGGACCACCAAGAGTCCCGCGAAGGTGCCCCTCAAGGCCGCATTGGCCATGTCCCCGCGTTTGCGCACGCGGTACAGGCGGGCCACGCTCGCGAAGGACATCGCCGATCCAAGCAACATGACTTGCCAATCGTGGCCATATTGTATGGACAGTAACAACGATCCGGCAATCGCGGCCATCGAGGCGGTGCGCGCGTTGGTCAGGATGGCCAGGAGAATTGCCGCGGCCATCATTGGCACGATGAACCCGGAGGGTTCGAAGATGGACATGACCCTCCCGAGCACGAGCATGGCGCACAAGACGGGCAACACGACGTTAATCCAGTTTTCGGGATTGTCCCTCCGCGAGGACATTAGCACCATTGAGCGCAGGAGGGCGGCCAAAAGCATCCCGACGAGGAAGAGATTCGCGGCGATTGGGCTAAGGATGTTGCGCGCCTGCTGCGTCGAATCCTGCATGATGGCCCACATTGCCTGGACATCCGCGCGCGACTGCAAGGTCCAGGGATAGCCTTCCTGCTGGATGATTTGGTTCGGATCGAAGGATTTCATCACGGAAGGAATCCCGGCGCGCGCGTACTCGCGGTTGCCGGCGGTGACCACTTGATCATAGGACAAGGTGTCCGTGATTCCCGAGTTCGCCATCTCGAATGCCGCGTTCTCGATCGTCTCCGGCCGCGGGGCCAGGGACGGATCGTTGGTCTCGAGTTGGCGCGACCGGTCGACAATGTAGGCGCTCAGGATGCCGCGCGCGACAGTCGGGACCGGCAATTCATCGAGCTTCGCCTCCTCGCTCGTCTTCAAATCCCCGACGACCGCGGCCCGCAAGATCAGCACCTTGCCCGTTGCCCCGGCCTCGCCTTGCGTCAGCGCGCCCGGCTGCACGATTCCCTTGGTCAGGACATACTCGAGTCCGTCGAGGGCGAGCCGGGTGAGTAGGTCGATGTGGGCGAACCGAAACGCCTCGGGATTGGTCTCGACGAGGGAGGCGACGCCCGCGGGCGCGACCGGATCCGGGGAGGCCCCGGCGGTATCGAAGACCCGCTCCGGAATGCATTCCGGGGCCGGCGTCATCCACGTCGCCAAGAATTCGGGCGCGGGAAACCCCTCGAACAGAGGGTCGGATTTCCATTCCGTGGCCAGGTTCAACAGGGCGCCCGCCACGATTTGCTCCGCCGGCCCGTTCGCGCGCGACGCGAGAAGCGCGCGGCGTATCGCCTCTTGGATCGCCGGCACGCGCTCCCGGATGGAATTGATCCGTTGCTGGAGGGTGAGCTGTTGGTTCTTTACCCGCTCGAGGTCGAGGTAATACGCGATCGGCACGCCGGCCGCCGCCTCGTCGCGTTTTTCGCGCGTGGCCTGGAGGTCTTCCGACTCGAATGCGAACTCGGCGCGCAGGGTCTGCGAGGCGATCGTTTCGCTGGCGATGTCGTAGCGGTCGCCAGGCGCCTCGAATTTCGGGAGGCGCGACACGGAGGCCACCATGATCACGAACGTGATCGCGATCAGCGTGCGCCGGTTGCGGTGCTCCCGCCTCGCCATCGAGGGCGAATCGCCGGGAACGAGGTGGACGTTCTTCTTCTTGTTTCGCGATGCCATTGGACCGGTCTTCCAGGGATCAGCGCGAAATTTCGCCGATGACTTGCGGGCCTTCGACGCCCCGGGCAACGCCCCGGGCATCGTCCTCGTAGGCCTCGACGATGTGCTGCACCAGGCGGTGCCGGACCACGTCCCCGGAATCGAGCTCGATCACCGCCACCCCCTCGACCCGCCGCAGGATTCGCTGGGCCTCGATGAGCCCCGAGTTCGTACCCCGGGGGAGGTCGATCTGGGTGATGTCCCCGGTGATGACCGCCCGGGACCCCTCGCCCAGCCGCGTCAGGAACATTTTCATCTGTTGCGGTGTCGTGTTTTGCGCCTCATCGAGGATGGCGAAACAATTCTTCAGCGTCCGTCCCCGCATGAAGGCGAGCGGCGCGACTTCAATCTGTTCGCGCTCGATGAGTTTCTTCGCCTTTTCGATATCGACCATTGAATACAAGGCGTCGTAGAGCGGCCGGAGATACGGATTGACCTTCTCCTGCAAATCGCCGGGGAGGAACCCGAGATGTTCGCCCGCCTCGACCGCCGGACGCGTCAACACGAGCCGGTTCACTTCCTTGTTCAGCAACGCCGACACCGCCGCCGCCATCGCCAGGTAGGTCTTCCCGGTGCCCGCGGGCCCGATGCTCAAGACGACCTCGTGTGCACGAATCGCGTCGAGATATCGCTTCTGGCCGCGCGTGCGCGCCTTGACAAAAATGTCGCGCCGCAAGGCATCGGGGACTTCGGCCAGCACCGATCCCAAGTCTTCCGTCCGCTGCTGGCGCGCCTCGCGCATGGCGTACGAGACGTCGTCGAGGGTCGGCGTGTGGCCATTGCGAATCGCCGCCAGCAATTCGGTAAGCAAGGCGCCGACAAGGCCGACGTCCTCCGCTTCCCCAAGAATCGACACCTTGGTGCCGCGATCCACAATCCGCACGGATGCTTCTTGCTGGAGGCGTTTACGCAGCTCGCCGTTCCGGCCCAGAAGCTTAATCGCTTCTTCTTGGTTCTTTAGGGTGATCTCGTGTGTCAGGGTAGCGCCAATGTCCTTTTAGTGTGCCGTGTCATCGGGAAGCGTCACATTGTACACGGTCTCTCCCTCGCGCACGAGGGACTTGCCCCGCCGGATCGCCGCCTCCAACTCGAGCGGGTTGTCGTCAAGATGCTTCACGGTCTTCTCGAGCGACTCGCGCTCGGACTTCATTCCCTCGAGCCGTTGGCCCAACTCGCGCACATTCTCGTCGCTCGCCCGGTAGGCCCGGTACTGTCCCCCCAGGTCCCGGCGCTGCACATACAGCCCCACGGCGACCACGACGGCCAGCAAGGCCAGCCAGTACCATCCTTTGCCCGCCGTTTCCATTACTTCCCGGGGGCCTTCCGGGGGGCCACGCGAAATGCGCCCATGCCGGGGTATTCCGCCTGCGGGCCGAGGTCTTCCTCGATTCGCAACAACTGGTTGTATTTTGCGATGCGGTCGCTGCGCGAGGCCGAACCCGTCTTGATCTGGCCCAGATTGGTGGCCACCGCCAGGTCCGCGATCGTCGCGTCCTCGGTCTCGCCCGAGCGGTGCGACATGATCGCCGTGTAGCCCGCGCGATGCGCCATCTCGACCGCGTCCAAGGTCTCCGTCAGCGTGCCGATTTGGTTGACCTTGATAAGAATCGAGTTTGCCGCGCCTTCCTTGATGCCTTTCGAGAGGTACTTGGTGTTGGTCACGAACAGGTCGTCGCCCACCAATTGGCATCCCGCGCCCAAGGACTCGGTCAGCTGCTTCCAACCCGCCCAGTCGTTCTCCGCCATTCCGTCCTCGATCGAAATAATCGGGTATTTCCCGACCCAATCCTTCCAGAATTCCACCATCTCCCTCGAGGATTTCTCCGGCTTTTTCTCCGCGGCCAGGGTGTATTTACCGCCCTTGTGAAACTCGCTCGAGGCCGGATCGAGGGCGATCCAGAGGTCCTTGCCCGCCTTGTATCCGGCCAATTTGATGGCCTGGAGGATGACCTCGATCGCCTCGGCGTTCGATTTCAGGTCCGGCGCGAAGCCCCCCTCGTCGCCCACGGCCGTGTTCAATCCCTTGGATTTCAACACGCCCTTCAACGAATGGAACACCTCGGTCCCCATGCGCAGGGCCTGGCTAAAGGTCTCCGCCCCCGCAGGCACCACCATGAATTCCTGGATGTCCACGTTATTGTCCGCGTGCGCCCCGCCGTTCAGGATGTTCATCATCGGCACCGGCAGCACATGCGCGTTCGCGCCGCCCACATAGCGGTACAGGGGAAGCTGGAAATACTCCGCCGCCGCCTTGGCCACGGCCAGGGACACCCCGAGGATCGCGTTCGCCCCGAGCTTGCTCTTCGTCTTTGTGCCGTCGAACGCGCACAGCATCATGTCGATCGCCCGCTGCTGCATCGCGTCGACGCCCACAATCTCGGGCGCGATGACCTCGTTGACGTTCCTCACCGCCTTCAAGACGCCCTTGCCAAGGTACCGCTTCGGGTCCTTGTCGCGAAGCTCCGTCGCCTCGTTCTCGCCCGTCGACGCGCCCGAGGGCACCGCCGCACGGCCATACTCGCCCGAGGCCAGATGGACTTCCACTTCAACTGTGGGATTGCCCCGCGAATCCAGAATCTCGCGCGCAAGAACACCGACGATTCTACTCATTGGGTCTCCTCATTCGTGAAGTCTACCGTATCCGGGCGTTTCCCCGCAACCAATATTTCGGCGTGTATCGAAATTAACCACAATTATCGGTGCCATCGATCATTATATTCTTGACTATCGCACTAATCTGGTCGATACTTAACGTGCCTTCCGGATCCAGTGGGGCATGCGCCGAACCAAATCGAAGACCAGCCCGGCACGCCCCACGCAACTCCGGAAAGTTACGAAGTCTTCGGAGACACGGCGAACCCGAACCTGCGGGGCCTTCGCTCAATTATAAACAGGCGACCGACATGAACACGGCAACCGCCACACGACACCCATCAGGACTGCGGGAGCTCGCTCCCGCGACGATGACGCGACCCCGCGCGATGCATGGGCGGGCGTCCGGCGCAAGTACACGCGCAAGATGCCCGCGCTCGACACACAAGCCGGTCGCGCTCTGGAGTGCGAAGGCTTGCCTTCGCCCTCGCGCAGGCGGCTTGCCGCCGCGCCGCCGGCCGCCCAACGCCCGGGCCGGTCGAGGACTGCCGCGTGAAACCAAGGCCTCGCGACACGCGGACGCAAGCGTCCGCCGGCAAAGCGGCGGCAAGCCACCGCACTCCAAAAGGCGAGCGGCGTTCCCTCGTCACCAATTTCCACCAAGCCGTCGCGGAGCAACCGAGGCGATGAGACCTCGCTTACCCCTCGTTACCAAGTTGTGCTTGATAATGCCAATGCCCTCGAAGTTGCACTTCGACCGGGGCCTCCACGCGCACCGGGGCCGTCGAGAATGGGCGTCAAAGCGCAGCTTTTGGGACAAGTGCGTTCCCAAATGCAATTTGGGAACGAGGAGAAGGCCGGGGGCGTTTGTGGTGCAGGCTTCCAGCCTGCGCAAGGTGGCACAGACAATCCTGTCTGTGCCGGGCAAACCCCATGATCCCGCTTACACGAAAAACGCCAAGCGTAACGACGTGCGCAGAC
>CANKTP010000148.1 GCA_947486375.1 Candidatus Hydrogenedentota bacterium
AGGCGAGGGAGAAGGCGAGGGAGAAGGCGAGGGAGAAGG
This sequence comes from Candidatus Hydrogenedentota bacterium, assembly GCA_947486375.1. Lineage (GTDB taxonomy): Bacteria > Hydrogenedentota > Hydrogenedentia > Hydrogenedentales > CANKTP01. The sequence continues at coordinate 40 of CANKTP010000148.1, forward strand.
CGAGGGAGAAGGCGAGGGAGAAGGCGAGGGAGAAGGCGAGGGAGAAGGCGAGGGAGAAGGCGAGGGTGAAGGAGAAGGTGAAGGCGAGGGTGAAGGAGAAGGTGAAGGAGAAGGAGAGGGCGAAGGCGAGGGCGAGGGCGAGGGCGAGGGTGAGGGCGAAGGCGAGGGTGAGGGTGAGGGCGAGGGAGAAGGCGAGCTTTTGATTACTCCGTTGTCCATCGATTTCGGCGTAGTCCGGGTCGGCCTTTCGGTAGAGGACACGGTAGTTTTAGAGAATGTTGGGACAGGTACCCTTGTGGGCAATGTGTTGGTCGATCCCGATGGCGCCCCCTTCGTCATCGCCCGTGGGGCGAGTTATTCGATTCCGCCGGCCGGATTTCACGCGGTGTTCGTCCGCTTCAGCCCCGATGCCGTTGGTCTTCACGCCGCGGAGTTGGTGTTTTCCGGCGATCGGGACCATGCGGAGCACCGGATCGCCATCTCTGGAACCGGTAGCGAAGGGGAGGGAGAGGGTGAAGGCGAGGGTGAAGGCGAGGGCGAGGGCGAGGGGCAGGCGTTTACGTGCAACGTCTCGGCGATGGCGAATGGCCCGGGCGCCGGACGGGCCGGCGACGCGTGGATCATGCTACTGGCAATGCTGGGTTTTGTGGGAATGCGGCGCGGCCGTCGCGTGCGGTGAGCGGCACGGCGGGGCGAGAGCGCGGGTTGGACGGGCCGCAGCGGGCTGGGTAGAGCCGGCCGTTCATGCGGTCCGTACCTCGCGCGTGACGATGAAAATGGGAAGGTCCGGCAATCTGGCCGGCGCGGACGCAAGCGTCCACCGGCAGAGCGGCGGCGAGCCACCGCACTCCAGGCAGGGCGGCGGCAAGCCACCGCACTCCAGATAGACCGTCTCCGATTTACGGCGGCCGGGGACAGCCAGCCACGCTCCGCCCAAACTGCCGGACGGAGCGCGGAGGCAGTCCCCTTCACAAAAGCCCGCGTGATGGTCTATTTTCGAGGCAACCCCTTCGATTCGCCGTGTTCGAGTACGCGGCGTTTTTACCCCGCGTGCGCCGCCTCGTACGCGGCGATCTTGTCCGCGTGACGCAGGGTCAGGCCGATTTGGTCCCAGCCGTTCAATAGCCGTTCCTTCAGGAAGGGATCGATCTCGAAATGGATGGCCTCGCCCGAGGGCGTACGGACGGTCTGCGAAGGCAGGTCGATCTCCAGCGCATATCCTTCCGTCGCGCGGAGCTCGACGAACAAGCGATCCACGGCGCCGGCCTCGAGCCGAACGGGCAACATCCCATTGTTGAAACAATTGTTGTGGAAAATGTCCGCATAGGACGGCGCAATGATGCAGCGGATACCGTAGTTGTCCAAGGCCCAAGGCGCGTGTTCGCGCGAGGACCCGCATCCGAAATTGTCCCGGGCCAACAGGATTTTCGCGCCCCGGTAGCGCGGGGCGTTGAACTCGAACGTTTCGTCGACGGTCTTACCGTCCTGCTTGAAGCGCCAGTCGAAGAACAGCGCGTCTTCATAACCGGTGCGCTCGATGCGTTTCAAGAACTGCTTCGGGATGATTTGGTCGGTGTCGACATTTTGGCGATCCAACGGAACGGCTATGCCCTTCAACGTGGTAAACGGTTTCACGGGATGAACTCCTTCGCGGGTCGGTCTTAGTTGAATTGCCAATTGCGGATGTCGGTGAAGCGCCCGGTGATCGCCGCGGCCACCGCCATCGCGGGGCTGACCAGGTGTGTGCGCCCGCCCTTGCCCTGGCGCCCCTCGAAATTGCGGTTCGAGGTGCTCGCGCAACGGTCGCCCGGATCGAGGCGGTCGTCGTTCATCGCGAGGCACATGCTGCAGCCGGCGTCGCGCCACTCGAATCCCGCCTCCTTGAAGATGCGATCAAGTCCCTCGGCCTCGGCTTGTTCCTTCACTTGGTGCGAGCCCGGCACGACAATCGCCAGCGCGATCGACGGATGCACCTTGTGTCCCTTGACCAAACGCGACGCGGCCCGCAGGTCCTCGATGCGGCTGTTCGTGCAAGACCCCAGGAACATCTTGTTGATCGTGACCTCCTGCATCGGCACGCCCTCGCACAGGCCCATGTATTCGAGGGCCTTCTCCGCCTCGTGGCGTTCGTTCGGATCCGCGATCGCGGACAACACGGGCGTACTGCTCGTGATGCCGGTCACCATCCCCGGAGACGTGCCCCAGGTCACCTGCGGCTCGACCGCGCCCGCGTCGAGCACCACGGTCGCGTCGTAGGTGCAGCCCGCGTCCGAGGCCCAGCCGAGCCAGCGCCGCTCCAATTCCTCGCGCGGGGTGTCCTTCGGCAGATAGGGCCGATCCTTCAGGTATGCGACCGTTGTCGCGTCGGGCGAGATCAAGCCCGCGCGCGCCCCCGCCTCGATCGACATATTACACACGGTCATGCGCCCTTCCATGCTCAGCGAACGGATCGCCTCGCCGGTATATTCCATCACATAACCGGTCCCGCCGGCCGTGCCTATCTTGCCGATAATCGCCAGGATGATGTCCTTCGCCGTGATACCCACCGGCAGCGTGCCATTAACGCGCACTTCCATCGTCTTCGCCTTGCGTTGCAACAGCGTCTGCGTCGCCAACACGTGCTCGACCTCGCTGGTCCCGATGCCGAAGGCCAAGGCCCCGAAGGCCCCGTGCGTCGAGGTATGCGAGTCCCCGCAGACGATCGTGAACCCCGGCAACGTCAGGCCCAGCTCGGGCCCAATCACGTGGACGATCCCGTTGCGCCGGTCGTGCATGTCGAAACATACGATGCCGAACTCGGCGCAGTTTGTCTTGAGCACCTCGACCTGTTGCCGCGACAAGGGATCGCGGATCGGCTGGTCCCGCCCCGTCGTGGGAATGTTGTGGTCCATCGTGGCGAAGGTCAGCTCGGGACGCCGCGCCTTGCGGCCCGCAAGTCGCAGCCCCTCGAAGGCCTGCGGCGAGGTCACCTCGTGGACCAGGTGCCGGTCGATGTACAACACCGTGTCCTGGCCCGGCTCCTCGTGGACCCGGTGCGCTTCCCAGATTTTTTCGTAGATGTTCATTGGCATGTGCTGGTTCCTTTATCCATCGCGCCCCGGCTCGGGGTCACGAGTTGTACTTTCTCAGCAAGTCGTCCATCGCCTCGCGCAGGAGCACGGCCTCGTTGAGTCCCTCGCGCTTGGCGAGCCGCGACAGGCCCTCGAGCTGGCCCTGTGTGTAATAGGTCGTCTTCGTCACCATCTTCTCCTCGCGCGCGAGGCACACCTTGTTGCGCCCGCTAAGCTTGGCGCGGTAGAGGGCCTCGTTGCATTTCCGCAACAACTCGACGTCCTTCGTCCCGTCGTCTGGGCTCGCCGCCACGCCCGCGCTAACCGTCAACTCGACCGTGTGGTTTTTGCCCCCGGACTCGATGGACCACGGGACCGAGAAAGCCGTGCGCGCCTCCTCCGCCCGCAGGAAGGCCTGTTCCTTTTCGCAAGCGGGAAACAGGACCATGAAGGCGTCACCTCCGTAGCGGTACACAATCCCGGCCTGGGCCAGCGACGACGATAGCGAGTCCCCCAATATCTGGATGACCCGGTCGCCAACATGGCGTCCGAGGGACGCGTTCAGCTTTCCGAACCAATCGATGTCGAACAGGACCAACGAAAGCGACTTCTCGCTGATCGCGGCGCTGAGCATTTCATCGGCGAGGCGTTGGGTACACTCGCCGTAACCCGGACGTATAGTCAAGGAATCCGAGGTTGCGCCTATGTTTTGAATAGCCATGCCATGGTCTCATCGGGTGCGTGTATGTATAACAAATTATTTATGTATACATATGTTTATATATGTATACACGAAAAATTACCCGATTGCAAGATGCCATCGACAAAAGTCGCTCTTCCGGTAATTCGGGGACGGGCTACGAATTTCCCCCACATCCGGTGTTGGAAGTCGCGATCTCGCAAGGCGGGGGAATTTCGTAGCCCGTCCCCGAATTACCCCCGAATTATCCTATTCGTAAAGCGCGGCGAAAGGGTCCCATGAGGCGTCGCGGTGCCACTCGTATTCGGTGAAATTCGCGATGGTTTCAGCGGCCTCGACGCCGTACAGGCGTGCGATAACCGCGAGGGCCATGTCCATGCCCGCCGAGACGCCGGACGAGGTCACGCGGTTCCCATCGTCGACCCACCTCGCTTGGCGCACCCACTGGACCTTGTCGCTGTTGGAACAGGCCCACGCGAAACTCTTCTTGTTCGACGTGGCCCGCTTGCCGTCGAGGACCCCGCCTTCGCCGCCAGCCCCGAGCCCGTACAGACCGTCATCAGGATTTCGACCTTCGCCGCCTGTTCGCGGAGCCAAGAGAGGATGGGTTCGTCGTGTATGGCCTTTCGCGTGCCGATTCCGCCCGGGACAAGCAACAAATCCAACGGGGGACAATCCTCGAAGCCAACGTCTGCCACGGTGCGGGGCCCCTGTGCCGACTGCACCTCCCCCGCCCGCTCCGCAATCATCACAAGCCGAAGCTGTTCCTTCATGCCGCAGAACATCTCTGCAGGCCCATAGGCGTCCAAGAGCTCGAAGCCGTCGAACAAGAGTATCCCCAAGGTCTTATGTGGCTGCGCTTCACTCGCCATGATGCACTTCCTCCAGTTTGTCCTTCCGATTCAATCGAAAATGCATACTTGAAGTATGGCAATTTCCAAAAGCCGGTTTAAAGTCGCATTCAAAAACGATGACTATATTTGCCTCCAATGATACATATTTGATACATATTTGATACATATTATGTGTCTTGATACAGTATTGTATTTCTGGAATACGATCTAGTTGTCCATAAAAACGACGCTATTCAAAGGATTAAGCATATCCGATGTCCCTTGGCATAGGGTTTGCTCTCTGCACCACAAGAGGCGGTGAGGCAATGGTGGCCAGCCCCTCCGACACTAAATTAAATCGTTACCATACGCCTCTAACGGGGCGTTGACAAGTTTCCCTCTGCGGATCGTGACCTGCCAAGGTCACGTATTTGCGCCTCACCGGGGATGTCGGGCGCCCCCTCCCGGCATCCCCACCCCTATTTTATAGGGGTTTTTTCTTTTTATGCCCCAACCCCTGCAGATTGCCTCCTGCCTCCCTTACTTACCCGTGAAGCGATCTTCCCATTCCGCGAGCTGCTCAGGGGTAATCTTCATGAACAGCGGCCCGGGTATTGAAAACTCTCTGCCTACCTCAACCAACCTTGAGTAATTTAGTACCTTCCCTTCCCTCCAATTCGGATCCCTTCCCTCCACAGACTCGCTTCCATAATGCGGCCACGACCCGTCAGGCCAGGTTTCGTCTTCAAGCCGGAGCCCCAAGGCCTCCAAGATTCTCGCGCTCGTGCCGGGAATGAAGGGATAAGAACACAGCGCGTAGAATCGCACCAATCCGATCGCTGACCGAAGCGTGCATGCGGTCTGCTCGCGATCCTCCTTGATCGATTTCCACGGCTGCATGCGATCGAAATACATGTTGCCAAGGGTCCACATGGCCTTGAGTTCTTGGGCCGCTTTCCGAAACTCCATTGCTTCCAAACACCGTTCGTATTCTCTAAGTCGATCGGCGGTTTGAAGGGCGAGATCCTTGTCGGCGAATCCCGGTTCGCCGCCCGCGGGCACGACGCACCCGAAATGCTTCTCCGTCAGCTTGAACGCCCGGTTGACGAAATTCCCCAGCGTGTCCGCGAGGTCCTTGTTGACCGTGGCGGCGAAATGTTCCCATGTGAACGAACTGTCGTTGGTCTCGGGGGCGTTCGCCATGAGGTAGTAGCGCCAGTAGTCCGAGGGCAACAGGTCAATCGCGTCGTTCATGAACACGCCGCGCTTGCCGCTCGTCGAAAACTTACCGCCGTAGTACGTCAGCCAATTGAAGCCCTTGATGTAGTCGACCAGTTTCCACGGTTTCTCGCCGGTCGTCTCGATGCCCTCGTTCGCGCCCATGATCGTGCAGGGAAAACTCACCGTGTGGAACGGCACGTTGTCCTTCGCCATGAACTCGTAATACTCTGGCCCAGTGTCATCGCCCGTCCGCTTCCACCACGATCTCCAGTCGCGATTCGCCGCGGGATTCTCGTCTGCCCATTCTTTTGTCGCGGCGATGTACTCGATCGGCGCGTCGAACCAGACATAAAAAACCTTGCCCTCGAAGCCGGGCCGGTCGACCGGGACGCCCCACGCCAGGTCGCGCGTGATACAGCGGTCGTGCAGGCCCTCGTTGAGCCACTTCAGTGCGATCGACGTGACCAGCTTCGGCCAGTTCTCCTTGTTCTTGTCCGTGATCCATTCGCGAATCCGGTCGGCGAACTTCGACTGGAGCAAGAAAAGGTGCTTGCTCTCGCGGACCTCGAGGTCCGCGCTGCCCGACACGGCGGAACGAGGGTTGATCAAGTCGGTCGGGTCGAGCAGTTTTGTGCAGGCCTCGCACTGGTCCCCCCGCGCGTTTTCGTTCCCGCAATGCGGACATGTCCCGACGACGTAGCGGTCCGGCAGGAAACGTCCATCCGTCTTCGAGTACACCTGCTTGGTCAAGCGTTCCTCGATATAGCCATTCGCCTCCAGGCGCCGGCAGAAGTATTGCGTCAGTTCCTTGTTTTGCGGCGACGAACTCCGCCCGAAATGGTCGAACGAGAGATCGAAGCGTTTCGCGAGGCCCTCCTGGACGGCGTGCTGCTCCCGGCAAAACGTCGCGACATCGAGACCCTGCTCGAGCGCGGCCAGTTCGGCCGGCGTGCCGTGTTCGTCCGTGGCGCAGATGAACAACACCTCGTGCCCCTGGAGCCGCATGAAACGCGCGAAAACATCGGCGGGAAGCATCGACCCCACGAGGTTGCCAAGGTGTTTCACGCCGTTGATATACGGCAGCGCGCTGGTGATCAGGATTCGCTTCGAGGCAGGGCCTTGGTGCATTCATACTCCGAGATGGCGGGCCGAACGCCCGCGGGACGATGGGACAACAAGCGTGGAATTATACGCAGGGAAGGGAGGAAACAGGAAACGGACGCGCGCCGGGATCGTCCCAGAACGGGATCAGGCGACGTCGATGCCGACCCTGACCAGCGCCTTGCGCAGATCGTCCGGGGTGAAGGGCTTCTGCAGGCACATGACGGCCCCGAGCTCGATAATGCGGTTCGCAGTCTCCGTGTCGTAGAACCCCGTCATGGCGACGACGCTGATTTCCGCGCCCTCGGGGCTCTCCTTGATCCGCCGGCACACTTCAAACCCGTCGATGCCAGGGAGACGAATGTCCAGAAAAACCACTGTGGGCTTGAACACGCCTATCTTGTGCCCGGCGTCGAACCCGTCGACGGCCGTCTCGACCTCGAAGGCAACACTCGAACGCTCAAGAAAGCGGCACACTATGGAGACGACTGCCTTCTCGTCGTCCACAACGAGGATGCGAATCCCCCCCGAACTCAGTTCGCCGTGAACGGGAATGCCATTTTCGCGAAGGAAACGGATAAGCTCCTCGCGGCGAATGCGGCGGTGTCCCCCGGGCGTCTTGAACACGACAATGCGGCCGGCCTCGGCCCACTTACGGATGGTGTCGGCGGTAACGTGGCAATACTTCGCGACCTCGGACGTGCTGAAGGATTGCTTCATTTCCATGCGAGACACTTGCCCCATGCACCCTGACCCCGAGATTCCGCCGTCTCGGTTCGGGCACTCTACACACGATAAAAGCGGAACACTACGGGAACCCGTCCGGTGCGCCACGCGAAAAACAACGTGGAGCTGGAACCGGGAGTCGAACCCGGGACCTCATCATTACGAGTGATGCGCTCTACCAACTGAGCTATTCCAGCCGAAAAAAAATGGTGCCAAGGGGCAGAATCGAACTGCCGACACGCGGATTTTCAGTCCGCTGCTCTACCGACTGAGCTACCTCGGCACAAGCGGGTAGACTACGAAATACCGCCACCCAATGTCAAGCGGACCAGCATGCCGATCACGGGAAACTCGTCCAATTCCGGGGTCTTTTCGATTGTTGCGAACGAGCGACCCGCCTCAGAACCACTCGGCCTTGAAGTCCAGCGCGATGCGCTCGGTTTCGAGGATGGTCTTGGCGAGGGCATGGCCGGTGGGGAGGATGGTGTGGATGTAGAAGCGGGCGGTGGCGAGCTTGGATTCGTAGTACGTGCGTTCCTCGGGGACGGTGGCGGCGGCGAGGGCGGCCTCGGCGATCTCGGCCTGCCAGAGCAACTGCCACGAGACGGTGAGCTGCGAGAACAGCCGGAGGTAGGGCGTGGCGAAGCTGATATATAAGGTGTGGTCGCCGCCGAACCCGATCTGGCCGAGGTGCATCGTGACCTGGGTCAGTTCCTCCATCGCTTCCGAGACGCGCGAGGTGAGGTCCGCGAGGCCGGGATGTTTCTTGGCGTCGGCGAGGGTCTTGCCCACCTCGGCGAGGTAGGCGCGGAAGTAGGCGCCCGCTTCGACGGCGACCTTGCGGCCGAGCAAGTCCATCGCCTGGACGTTGTTAGTGCCCTCGTCGATCGAGAAGACGCGGTTGTCGCGGAGGAGTTGCGCGATGGGGTATTCCTCGACGTAGCCGGAACCGCCGTAGCATTGCATCGCGAGGTTGATGGACTCGAAGGCCACGTCGGAGGAATAGGCCTTGCACACGGGGGTGAGGATTTCGCGCAGCGCATGGCAGTTTGCCTTTTCCTCCGCGCTGTCCGAGATAATCTCGCGGTCGCCGAGATACGAGCAATACAGCAGGACGGCGCTGACCCCCTCGATGTAGGCCTTCTGCGTGAGGAGCATGCGGCGCACGTCGCCGTGCTCGATGATCGGCACCTGCGGCGACGACGGGTCCTTGCTGGTGACCTCGCGGCCCTGCGTGCGCTGGCGGCAATAATCGACGGCGCAATGGTAGGCGCAGGCGGCCTGCGAAATCGCCTGCAAGCCGGTGTGGATGCGCGCCTCGTTCATCAACTGGAACATGCAGCTGAGGCCCCGGTTCGGCTCGCCCAGCAGCCAGCCGTGGCATTCGCCGTGCTCGCCATAGTTGAGCGTGGCCGTGGCCTGACCCTTGATGCCCAGCTTGTGCTCGATGCCCCCGGTCAACACGTTGTTCGATTCGCCGGCGGAGCCGTCGGGGTTGAGGCGATACTTGGGCACGACGAAGAGGCTGATGCCCTTGATCCCCGCGGGCGCGCCCTCGATGCGCGCGAG
>CANKTP010000149.1 GCA_947486375.1 Candidatus Hydrogenedentota bacterium
CGACCCAATCAGCATGATTTTCTTTAAGTCTGTTCGCTTCGGCATGGTTCCCCAGATGCGCTCAGTGGTTTGGTCTGCGGCCGCCGCCCACTCCCGCGGCCCGGCATTTATCGCGAGATTTCGAGAATCTTGAGTGTCAGGTCGCCGGCCGGGATCTTCGCCACGGCGACGTCGCCAGTGCTTTTCCCGAGCAGCGCCTGTCCCACGGGAGATTGGGTCGAGATCTTACCCGACGCCATGTCGGCCTCGACCGGGCTCACCAGCACGTAGGTCGATTCCTTTTTCGTCTTCTGGTTCCGCACGCGGACGGTGGCCCCCACATAGGCCTTGCTGAGGTCGATCTCTTGATCCTCAAGGATAACCGACCGGGCGATCTTGTCCTCGAGGTCCCGGATGCGAGCATGCAGCATCGCCTGGGCTTCCTTGGCGGCGTGGTACTCCGCGTTTTCCTTCAAATCACCGAGTTCGCGGGCATATTCAATCGTCGCCGCGATTTTCATCCGGTCTTCGTTCATTTGGACCAGGTCGGCCTTCATCCGTACCAACCCGTCGCGGGTCACGTATAGGGTGTCAGACATGGGGCATCCGCTTGGTCGAAGAGGGAGAATCACAAGGGGGCCAACCTCGGGGGAGGCCGACCCAAACAGCGCGGCAAGTATACCAGACGCGCCCGGCGCGGGACAAAGCCGGGCCGCGTTGCAAGTCTTCGGCGGTTGTGCTAGTCTGCGCCGGAAGAACGGAAAAGGAGGCGGACAATGCAGCCGATGTTGGATCATGTCAGCCAGAATGTCGTGGCGTACGGGGTGACCTCCGCGTGCGTGCTCGCGGTCGTCTACGTGACGCGGCGCCAGACGTTGCCCTATATCATGCAGCTGGTCGAATGGGTGGCGTACGCGGTCACGGTGCATTTCTTTGTCGGCGGAATCGTCCGCTTCTTCGCCTGGTTCAAGGACGCATCCGCGTTGAAGAATGCGGGGCTGGAGGAGGCGCTCGCCCAGGCGGTGTACACGACGCCCCTATTCGATCGGTTCTGGGACAGATCGCTCTACGAACCGGAATGGATATTCTTTCTCGAATTGGCGCTCATATTGGCGGCGTGGATTGTGGCTTGGAAATACCGGCCTGTGACTTGGAACAAGAATTATTACAAGGGAAAGCCCGGCGCGCCCGGGGCCAAGGCCGCCGCATCCAAGCTCAACCAGTCTCGTCCGCAATATAACCGCGAGCGCGGGACGGGTGGGAACCCGCGCCGGTAGCCACGTCCTCTCGCGGCTACCGTCCCGAGCGTATCGGATAGGCGGGTTTCGCCGGGTGCACACGGGGATCGGCTTCGATGCGCGCGAGCACCTCCGCCACTGCGCGCTCGAGCTGCGGATCTCCGCCCCCGGCGATGACGGACGGATCGTCGACCACTTCGATGTCGGGATCGACCCCGTGGCCCTCGATTATCCACTCGCCATCCGTACTGTAAATGCCGAAGGTCGGGGCGGTGACGTTGCCCCCGTCGAGCAGGGGGGGCGTCCCCGAGATACCGATTAGGCCGCCCCATGTCCTCGTGCCGATCAACGGGCCCAGCCCGGCTTGGCGGAAGAAGAACGGAAACGCGTCGCCGCCCGAGCCCGCCCATCCGTTGATGAGCATCGCCTTGTGCCCAAGGTGGGTCGACGGCGGCCATACCCAGTCCCGGCCGTCTCGCACGCCCCAGTAACTCGACACCGGGCGGTTCATGAGCTCCACGAAACGGTCGGGGATTTGTCCTCCCGAATTGAACCGTTCGTCGATAATGAGGCCTTCCTTGTTCGACTGCGCAAGATACATCCGGATCAGCTCGGTCTGGCCATTGGTCCCCGTGTCCGGCACGTAGACGTATCCGATCTTTCCCCCGGAGGCCTCGTCCACGCGCTTGCGCATCCCCTCGATCCATTCCAGGTTGCGGAGACGGTACTCCGAGGAAAGGGTCTCGACAAGCACCTTCCGCGCCCCTTCCATCGCGGGGGATGCATTGACGATCAACTCGACCGTGACGCCCGCCAGTCCCTGGAACGCCGCCCACGGATCTTGCGAGGGGTCGAGCGGAACGCCGTTGACCGCGAGGAGATAGTCGCCCTCCCGAACATCCACGCCCGGCCGGTCGAGCGGCGAACGCACCTCGCTGTCCCACGCCGCGCCCCGGACAATATGGGCGATGCGGTAGGCATTGTTTTCGAGGGTGTAGTCCGCACCCAATAGGCCCACTTGCCGCTCCAACGGCGTCTCGAGGTCACCCCCGCCGCGGTAGGTATGCCCGGCGTTCAACTCCGAGATGAGTTCCCCCAGGAGAAAGTTCACGTCCCACCGCGTGCTGCATTGTTCGATGAGCGCCCCATAGCGCCGGCGCATTTCGGGCCAGTTCACCCCGTGCATGTTCGGGTCGTAGAAAAAATCCCGCTCGATGCGCCAGGCCTCCGCGAAGAGTTGGCGCCATTCGGGCAAGGGATCGACGGACGCCTCGAGCCCGCCCGTGGGCAGTTTCTTGTCGAGCTTTTGTCCTTCCTTTATCTCGACGATCGAATAGTCGTTGTCCTTCCACGCCAGGAGCTTTCCTCCCCCGGCGGCTGGCCGGAAACCCGTGACGTGGTCGAGAATCTTCTTCTCCTCGCGCTCCTCGAGGTCGTAGTAGAAGATCGGGTTCTCCTCCGAGTCGGAACCCGTGCGCGGCGTCCGTTGGTATACGATCTTCCCCTTGACGGCCGCCATCGGCCCGAAGTTGCCGGGCTTGGGCGGAAGGATGACCACTCGCCCTTCCATGCCGTCGAAATCGATCGCCACCGGCTCGACCGGCTTCTCCTCCTCGTCCCCCTTGGCCTCGCCCTTCTCGCCGGCGTCCGCGTCTTTCTCCTCGCTGGCGCCGTCTTCGGTCTCGTCGCCCTTCTTGTCCCTGTCCTTCTTTTTGTCTCCCTCGAAATCGTTGCGCGGAGCCAATGGCGAAGGGACGTCCTTGCGCAGGGGCAGGGCTGCGAGTTGGGTCGAGTTGGTGTAAATCCATGTATTATCAAAATCGCTGTAGATGGGCGACAGCGAGCGGGTCGTCAGAAAGTAGAGGTATTTCCCCCCGGGATCGAAGGCGGGGAATGTGTCGACGTGGAATCCCGACGTAAGTTGGTGCGCCTCCCCTGTCTGTGTGTCGTGAACGAACAACGCGGGCCGCTGGTTGTCCGTCTCGCGGTGGTAGGCGAGCCACCGGCTGTCGCCCGACCAACTCACCCGGTAGGCCTCGAGGTCGGGGTGGCTCCAATAACGGCCCTGGTCGATTTCCTTCGCCTCGCGCGTATCGAGCGCCAGGACAAAAAGCCGCATCGTCTGGTCCACGAAGGCGATCTTTTTGCTATCCGGGGACCATTGCGGACGGTATCGGTATCCAGGTCCTGGACTGAGGATCGCCTCCTCCGCGCCCGTCTCCCACGCACGGAGGATCAGCGCATACTCGCCCTCCCGATCGCTCCAGTACGCCAGGTTCTTTCCATCGGGCGACCATGCCGGGTATCGGTCCGCCGACCCCGGGGAATGCGTCAGGTTCAAGACCGGGCCGTGCGCCGCCGGGACCGAGAACAGATCGCCGCGCGCCTCGAACACGGCGCGTTTGCCCGCCGGCGAAATTTCCGCCGAGCGCAGCGCCTTGGCGACACTTTCGGCGCGCGGCTTGAGCGTGGCCTTGTCGGTCACGGCATGGATGGACACGGTCGTCTGCGTATATCCCGGCAATTCCAGGAGGTACAGTTGGCCGCCATTCTCGAACACGATGCTGTCCGGCCCCATCGAGGGAAAGCGGACGTCGAAGTCGCCGAAATAGGTCACTTGCGTCGTCGACCCCGTCTCGGGATCGTGGACCCAGATGTTGGTCCGTTTGTTGTCGTCGCGATCCGAGGTGAAGTAGACCTTCCCATCGTGCCACATCGGCATCGAGTCGTTCGCAATGTCCTGCGTCATGCGTTGGGACGTGAGGTCTTGCAAATTGAAGAGCCAGATGTCCGGCGCGCGCCCGCCGCGGTAGCGTTTCCACGTCCGGAACTCGACGTCGATGGGCATGTAGGCGAGCGTGTTGCCGTCGGGCGAATAGGATCCGAACTCGCCGTAGGGCATCGGCAACTTCGCGGGCAGGCCGCCCGTCGTGGACACGGTGTAGAGCTGGTTGAAGACGCTCTTGCCGCTGGTCATGCCCGTGGCGTAGAGAATCGCGTCGCCATCGGGCCGCCATTCGACCATTCGATCGGTCGATGGGTGGTGCGTCAGCCGGGCCGGGACGCCGCCTGTAACGGGCATCGTATAGATATCCGTGTTGCCGTCGTAGTTGGCCGAGAAGGCAATCGTCGAGCCGTCGGGCGAAAAGCGGGGGTACGATTCCTCGCCCTTGGGCGAGCTCAGCCGGGTGGCCTCGCCGCCAATCCTGTCGACGATCCAAATGTCGCCTGCGTAGACGAAGACGATCTGCGTCGCGGAAACGTCGGGCCATCGCAGCAGCCGGGCATCGGTTTGCGCCCAGGAGGCCGCCGCAAACGCGCAAACCCACACGAAACACGCAAATGGCAAACGGATCACGGACAGTACTCCTTCACGCGGGGAATCGACAGGCTACGATGACTTGGACTCGGAAGTCCGTCTCAGGGTTTGTACGAAATCCGGTAGACCGCGTTGGCCACGTCGTCCGAGACCAGCATCGACCCATCCGGCAACAACAACAAGTCGACCGGCCGCCCCCAGAATTTGCCGTCCTGTAGCCAGCCCTCGGCGAATGTCGTGTAGGTCTCCGCCTCGCTGCCCTTGAGGGTGACCATCGTAATCCGGTACCCGAGCTTCTTCGAACGGTTCCACGACCCGTGCTCCGCGATCAAGATTTGGCCCTTGTATTCCGCGGGAAACATCGCGCCGGTGTAAAATTTCATGCCCACCGCGGCGACATGCGGGCCGAGGTTAATCGCGGGTTTCGTGAATTCGCCCGGCGAATGACCCGCCCCAAACTGCGGATCGGGCGTGTCGCCTTGGTGAATATACGGGAACCCGAAGTGTTGGCCGGCCTTCTCGACCCGGCCCAATTCATCCGCAGGCATGTCGTCGCCCATCCCGTCGCGCCCATTGTCCGTGAACCAAAGTTCCTTGGTCTCCGGGTGCCAGTCGAAGCCCACCGTGTTGCGCACGCCCTTGGCCACCACCTCGCGGCCCGATCCGTCCGCGTTGATTCGCGTGATGCTCGCAAAAACCTCGTCCGGATCGTCGCACACGTTGCACCACGCGCCCACCGGGACGTATAGCTTGCCGTCCGGCCCGAACGCAATGTATTTCCACCCGTGGTGTTGCTTGTCCGGATACGCGCTCGTCACGATGACGGGCGCTCCCGGTTTCGAGAGGTTCTTCTCGATGTTGTCCCATCGAAGAATATGGCTGATCGCGCCTACATACAATGAACCGTCCCGAAACGCCACCCCTGTCGGCTGGAGAATCTCCGAACCGTCCGGAAGTTCGCCTTCCGCGAAGATCGTATGCCGTTTGTCGGCCCGGTAGTCGCCATCCTCGTCCACCAGGGCATAGACGTCGCCCTTGGTGCGGGTCCCAACAAATACGGTGCCATTCTCGCCGCGAGCCAGGCCCCTCGCGTTGGGCACATCGTCCGCGAATATCTCGATTTGGAATCCCGGGGGCAGCACGATTTTCTTCAAATCGTCCTTCAAATCCGCGTGGACGGGACAAATCAACCCGTTTGCAACCGCGAAAAGTCCGGCGGCGAATAATGACTGTTTCATGTTTTGCCTTTCGTGTGGTTTAGGGTTTGTAGCTGATTCGGTAAATCGCGTTCGCGAAGTCGTCCGAAAGCAGCATCGATCCGTCCGGCATGAGCAACAGGTCCACGGGGCGTCCCCACTGCTTTCCATCCTGTAGCCATCCTTCCGCAAAGGTGGTGTAGGTCTTCGCGTCGCTGCCGTCCAGGGTTACCAACGTAATTCGATATCCGAGTTTGACGCTCCGTTCACCGGATCCGTGCTCGGCGATGAATATCTGATTGCGGTACTCGGCGGGGAACATCGACCCGGTATAGAATTTCATGCCCAGTGCGGCGATGTGGGGGCCGAGGTTGATCGCGGGCTTTACGAATTCGTCCGCCTGATGACCCGTCCCGAGCAATGGGTCTGGCGTGTCCCCTTGATGAATGAACGGAAATCCGAAATGACGTCCCTCTTTGTCGAGCCGGTTCAATTCGTCGGCAGGCATGTCGTCTCCCATGCCGTCGGCACCATTCTCGGAGAACCAGAGCTCCTTCGTCTCAGGATGCCAGTCGAAGCCCAAGGTGTTCCGCACGCCCTTCGCGATGACCTCGCGGCCCGAGCCGTCGGGGTTGATCCGGGTGATGCTCCCGAACACCGGATCTGGATCGTCGCAGGCGTTGCACCAGGCCCCGACCGGGACATATAACTTCCCATCCGGTCCAAAGGCGATGTAGCGCCACCCGTGATGGCCCTTATCCGGATAGATGTTGGTGACGATTTTCGGGGGGCCCGGATTTGCAAGCGAGCTCTCGATATTGTCCCATCGCAGAATCCGGCTGTTCGCCGCGACATAGAGTGAACCGTCCTTGAACGCCACGCCGTTGGGCATCGTGATGTCGGTCCCGTCCGGCAACTTTCCCTTCGCGAAGATCGTGTACTTCTTCTCCGCTTTGTGGTCTCCGTCTTCATCCACTACCGCGTAGACGTCGCCCTTGTTGCGGGTGCCTACGAAGATCGTGCCCTTTTCGCCGCGCGCGAGGCTGCGCGCATTCGGGACATCCGACGCGAAGAGTTCGATCTCGAATCCCGGGGGCAGGACAATCGACTTCAGATTTTCGCCAGGATCCGCATACGCGGGGCGAAGCGCCGCCACGAACGCGGCGGAAAACGCAAAGAACAGGGCGCTACGATACATACAGGAAGTTCCTTTTGAGGTTCCGGGGTTTGGCGCAAAGATGTGGCCAAGGGGAGCATGACAAGCGGGAGAGAGATTTTCAACCGCCAGAATTGCCGCAGGTATGGGTCAGGATGGTCGCCTATTCCAACGACAGCACCCGTCCATTTCGTCCATCGGGTCCAGACCGTTCATGCCCGCGCACACCCAACGCATGGCGCGCGCGACTACGCCGCCGGCCGCGGGCTGTTCGCGAGCAGGTGCATGATGGCCATGCGGACGGCGACGCCGTTGCTGACTTGTTCGAGGATGACGCTGCGCGCGCCGTCGGCGATGTCCGCCGCGAGTTCGATGTCCCGGTTGATTGGGCCGGGATGCATGATAAGCGCATGCTCGGGGGCGTTGCGAAGCGAGTCGGAGTCGACCCGATAAAGCCGAATGTATTCGCGAATGCTCGGCAGCAGGCAGCTGGCCTGGCGTTCGACCTGAATACGCAGCGCGTAAACCACGTCCGCGCCGCGCAGGGCCTCCTGGAGCGAGGAGGTGACCTCGACCCCCATGCGCTCGATGCCGGCGGGCATCAAGGTACGCGGGCCACACAGCACCACCTTCGCGCCCAGCTTAGTGAGGCACCAGATGTTGCTCCGGGCGACCCGGCTGTGGGTAATGTCCCCGATGATGGCCACGCGCAGGCCGTCGAGTCCGGCATTCGGGTCCTCGCGGTACTTGCGGACATGCTGGCGAATCGTGAAGGCGTCGAGCAGGGCCTGGGTCGGGTGTTCGTGGCTGCCGTCGCCCGCGTTGATAATGTGCGAGGCGTGGCGTTCCGCGAGAATCTGCGCCGATCCCGAGTAGGCATGTCGGATGACGACGATGTCGCTGTGCATCGCCTCGATGTTCGCCAGGGTATCGTGGAGCGACTCGCCCTTCACGACGCTCGAGGCGGAGGCCGTCACGGTAAGCGTGTCGGCGCTCAGCCGTTTCGCGGCCAGCTCGAAGGAAACGCGCGTCCGCGTGCTGGGCTCGAGAAAGAGATTGACCACCAGCCGTCCTTGGAGCAACGGGACTTTCTTGATCCCGCTTCCCCGTTGTTGCACGGCGATGAACTGGGGCGCCACATCGAGCACCGTCTCGATTTCCTCGCGCGAGAGATCCTCGATACCAACCAAATGCCGCCGGGTCCAGCCGCCACGGACCTTTTCTGCCGGGGCGCGATCCTTCGGCGCCGCGACAGCCACGGGTTCGATGGATGGATGCTCCGCATTCATGGCGTCCGCCTCCTCATTCGTTCGCGTCGTGCAACGCGCGCTCGAGCAGCACGATGTCCTCGCCGTCGCATTCATCGAGTTTCACGGCGACGTGATCCAAGGGATCGGTCCTGATGGACCAGCCAAGGTAATCGGGCTGAATGGGCAATTCGCGCCGCCCGCGATCGATCAGGCAAGCCAACTGGACGCGCGCGGGACGGCCATAGTCCATGACCTCGTCCAGCGCGGCACGCGTGGTGCGGCCCTTCGAGATGACGTCGTCCACGAGGATGACCGTGATGCCGTCCACGTCGAAATCGAAGTGGGTCTCGCCGGACCCCATCTTGGCGGACGCGTGGCTGCTGCGCAGGTCGTCCCTATACAACGTCGTGGAGAGTGAGCCGACTTTCGGTAGCACGCCCGTCATGGCGTGAATCTCGCGTGCGAGCCGTTCGGCCAAGGGGCGGCCCCGGCTCAAGATGCCGAGGAGGGCGACCGATTCCATCGAATCGTTCGCCTCGATAATCTCTTGCGCCATCCGGTGAATCGCGTGCGCGATCGCGTCCGGCGTCAACACGACCGTCGTTTCCCGCCCCGGGGATTCAGCGGCGTTCATCGCGCACCGTCAAACGCCCCGCCGGGCAAAAAAAAACCTCCCGCCGGGAGGAAGATTGGGCCTTTTCGGCCACTATCGCATCGAGAAACGCTCGCATGATCAAGACAAACTCTAACAGATACCCCGCGGACGATCAAACTTCGGGCAGGACTCCCGCGATTGCGAGAGGAAAGTATGGTCGAAGCGGTCACGATACCTCGGTAGCGTAGGCCGCTCGCCAACGTCTCGGGATGCTCGCTTGTGCTCAGGGGTCCGTGCTTTTCCAGGGTACACTTGCGCCAGCGGTGTGAAATGGGAAATTCTTCGCGCTAGTCCCATTCCGGGAGAATAAGGGGGAAATCCATTTTCAAGGCGCCCGCCCCGGGGAGTTTTTTTTCTTGACAGTCAATATATAAGTATTTATACTTATATTTTGGAGGAACGCCACA